>JAUNSM010000046.1 GCA_030539215.1 Clostridia bacterium | reverse complement strand
ACTTAAATAAATATTTTTTTAATATCTTTGTTTCACATCATTGACATATATACAAGAAAAAACAAGAATTTTAAAAAATTATATTGACAAAACAAATAATGTAGTTTATAATTTATAAATGTAGAAAGCGAATGCAGGTGTAGTTCAATGGTAGAACCTCAGCCTTCCAAGCTGATGACGTGGGTTCGATTCCCACTACCTGCTCCATTTAAAAATAGCTTACGAACCTAGAAGGTTTTCGTAAGTTTTTTTATTATATAAGGAAAGTCAGCTTTTATCTTGACCTTTCGGCAAAAATAAAGAGCGAATTTGTTGTTTTGTTTAGCTAATGTAAAAAGAGTTAAAATTTATAGAATATTATTAATTATTTTTAATATACTGTACTATAAATTAAGTTAATAAATTTAATTATAAGAATGGAGAACTGTTATGATTAATTTTAAAAGTCTTATTATTAATATTTTAATACCACTTGTTTTTGGAGGAATAGGAATACTGCTTCGGAGGTTCTACAGAGCGGATTTGAAATTTTGAATAAACCTTTTTTTGCACCACCTGCAATATTATTTCCAATTGTTTGGACTATTCTTTATATTTTAATGGGTATTTCTTCATATTTAGTATATACTAGTTCGGCTACAAAAGAAGATAAAAAAACAAGCCTTACCTTTTATGGTGTACAGCTTATTCTTAACTCTTTATGGACATTACTATTTTTTAGATTTAATTTATATTTGTTTTCATATATTTGGATACTTTTAATAATTGTTTTTTTAGGAATTACAATGTATAAGTTTTATAAAATCAAACCTCTTTCAGCATTTTTACAAATTCCTTATTTATTATGGCTAATATTTGCTAGCATTCTTAATTTCAGTATTTATATTTTAAATTAACAATAAAGATAATAATCAAGGACATTAAAAATCTTGTAATTTAATAAACTTCTATGAAATATTGTTAAGTAAAAGATATTTTCAGACATTGGAGCGATTGAACAACAAGTTACGAACTAGCTCTCTTTCTAAAATCATTATATATAAAATTTCAGTAAATTTCAATGAAAGTATGTAAATTTTTAAAATTAAATGATATAATTTGTGTAAAATTACAACTGGCTTATTTTGAGGAGGTTACATATGTTAGACATAAACTTTAATCAAATAATTGAAATGATTGAAAAAAGAAAAAATAATGCATATAGAAAAGTAAATGAAGAAATGATTTTGTTATATATAGAAATTGGTAAATTTCTATATGAATTAAAAGAAAACAGTAATTATGGAGATAAAATAACAACAAAAGCATCAGATTTTATGAAAAATAATTATCCAAACATAAAGGGATTTACAAAAAGAAATATAGAACGTATGATTCAATTTTATAGTACTTATAAAGATGATAAGATTGCGACACCACTGGTGACGCAATTGTCTTGGACAAATAATTTACTCATATTGAGTGGAACTAAAAGCAAAGAAGAAAGGCATTTTTATTTAAAATTATCTATAAAAAATAATTATTCAAAAAGAGAATTAGATAGACAGATATCATCAGCATATTACGAAAGATATATGCTTTCAGATGGGAAACAATTGCCTACAATAAATAAAACTATAGATGAAGATGATTATCCAAACACAAAAATTTTAGATACTTATAGTTTAGAGTTTTTGGATTTACCAAATGAATTTTCTGAAAGAGATTTAAAAAATGCAATTATAAAGAACTTAAAAGATTTTATATTAGAAGTTGGCAAAGACTTTACTTTTATAGGAGATGAATACAGAGTTCAAGTTGGTAATCATGATTTTTTTATAGACCTGCTATTTTATAACAGAGAATTATCTTGTTTAGTTGCATTTGAATTAAAACTAGGAGAATTTAAAGCAGAATATTTAGGGAAAATGAATTTATATTTAGAAGCATTAGATAGAGATGTGAAGAAAGAACAAGAAAATCCAAGTGTTGGCGTTATATTATGCAGTTCTAAGGATGAGGACGTTGTAGAATATTCAATTAGTAAAAATATGTCTCAAACAATGATTTCTGAATATAAGTTAAAATTAATTGATAAAAAATTGTTGGAAACTAAATTGAAAGAAATGAAAAATTTAATAGATAATGATGATAAATAGTAATTTGTTTAGAAAAGTTGATATGTATAAAGAAAAAATTAAAATGTTTAAATGAAATGTGATGTGTTCACAATGCAAACATATTGCAATCAAACTAAATTACAAAAAAATGATAAAATAAACTATAGGGCGTGATGATATGCAAGAAATAATAAATAAAATAATAGAGAAAAACAAATCATTATTTGGAGATAATGTAATAGTAAGTAAAATTAATGTAGGATTCACAAATACCATTTAAAGATAAAATAAAAACTTACAAACCATATGGTTCGTAAGTTGATTTCAATTGGAGCGGGTAGAGGGAATCGAACCCTCGCTACCAGGTCGGAAGCATGGCATTCTACCACTAAATTATACCCGCATCACAAATATATTTTATCATATTATAAGTATAAAATGCAACATTTTTAATATCCACCTGAAAGTTCTTGTTGAAGATTTACTGTAACTACTGTTCCAACTTCTACATCTTTTCCAGATGCAATATCTTGACTTATAACTATTCCGTGAGCCATCTATTATAACATTCAAATTAGAAGCTTTAATAGAATTAATAACTTGAGAAGAAGACATTCCTTTTAAAATTGGTACAGTAGTAATAGAACGTTCATTATTGTTTGAAGTATATAAATAAATTGTAGAATCTTCTAATAAAGTAACACCTGGTTTTGGAACTTGATCTGTAACTAAAGTTGTAGATTCATCTTCATTGCCAGAAATATTAACCTTAAATCCAGAAGCTTTTAATAAAGCTTTTGCTTCCTCAATTGTTTTATTTCTTACATCAGGTAATATAGAAGAGGTGCTTGAAGATGTAGTGATAGGTGTGTTTGTTGAAGCAATACCTAAATATGGTAAAACTTCTGATAATATTTGTTTTACAACAGGACCTGCAACTTGACCACCTTGATGACTATCACCTTTAGGATGATATATTGTAACTAAAACAACAACCTGAGTATTTATTGTTGGTGATAAACCAATAAAAGATGCCACATATCCTTCATCCTCATTTCCAGATAATGGTTCAGATGTACCAGATTTGCCCCCAATTGAATAACCAGCAATATTAGCATATTTTCCAGTTCCATTTGTTACAACATATTCAAGCATTTCCATCATAGTTTCTGATGTTTTTTTAGAGATTACTTGTCTTATTTTATTTGGCTCTATAGTAGTTATTGAACCAGTATCAGTGTTTTTTAATTCTTTTACAATACGAGGTTTCATTAAAACTCCTTCATTTGCAATAGCTGATACAGCTGTGATTAATTGTATAGGGGTAATTGTAAATCTTTGCCCAAATGACATTGTTGCTAAATTATATTCATTAATATTATTTTCATTAAAAAACACACTATTTGATTCTCCATAGAAATATGAGTTTGTTTTGTCAAAAAGTCCAAAACCTTTATAATATTTATATAAAGTTTTAGCACCAATTTTTCTTCCTAATTGTATAAAAGCAGGATTACAAGAGTTAGCTAATGCTTCTTTTAAAGTTTGAGCTCCGTGTGGGTCATAATATTTCCAACAATCTATATTAATACCAGCAACTGGCTCAGAACCAGTACAATAAAAGGCATTAGGTGTATTTGCTGCAATAATACCTTCTTCTAAGGCAGTAGCTGCAGTTATTATTTTAAAGGTTGAACCAGGTTCATATGTGCTTTGAACAGCTGAATTATTCCACATATTAAATAATTCATTGTTCTTTTCTTTTGAAGATAAATTATTCCATTTTTCTTTTAGTTCGTTTGTGTTAATTGTATAAGGTTCATTCAAATTATAATTAGGATATGTAGACATTGCTAATACATCTCCATTAGATGGGTTCATAATGATTACATTACCACCATCTGCTTTATTATCAGTTACTGCTTGAGCAAGATACTTTTCTGCAATAGATTGTACATTTACATCTATTGTTAACGTTATATCATTTCCATTTTGCACAGCCATATAAGATTGTTCGCCATTTGGAATTTCTCCATTAACAGAATCTGTTGAAGTTAAAATTTTTCCAGGAGTGCCAGAAAGCATATCATTTAAAGTTAACTCTAAACCAGCAAGGCCAGAATTTTCGAAACCTGTAAATCCAATTAAATTAGCTGCCAAATTATCATATGGGTAATATCTTTTTATGTCTTCATTAATACTTATACCATCATCTATTGAATTATTTTTCATCCATGTTTGTAAAGCTGTTATTTTGTCATTTTCTACTTTTGAAGCAATTATAAACGTAGAAGTCTTAGTATTTAACTTTTCTAATGTTTCACTGTAATCTAATTCAAAAATATCACTAAAAGCATGAGCTAAAAATTCCTTATTAATGTCAGTACCATCAGAATTTTTTAAATCAGAAGGATTTACAGAAACTGTATCAACTTTAGCACTTATTGCAAGAGCTTTTCCAGTAGAATCATATATTGTGCCTCTACTAGGAGTTATAGTTTTACTAGTCAACTGATTTTTTACAGCCATCTTTTTTAATTCTGCACCTTGTACAAATTGCAGAAAACCAATGCGAATAATTAAAAGTAGTAGCATAATAAACCCTACAGATATACAAATACGCAATTTTTTTTGACCTAAATTATCTATTTTTATAATTTTACTTTTTTTTCTCATATATAAATCCTCATTTATTAATTATTAAAGAAATTGTATATGATTAAAACTTAAAAATCAATGCTAAAATAAAAAATTGTACTAAATAATAAATTTAGTGTATAATAAAAAAGGTGATAAAATTGAATTTATATAACGAAACTAAAAGTATATTAAAAAAATATAATATAACAGCAAATAAAAAATTAGGTCAAAATTTTTTAATACAAGATGAAATAGTACAAGATATTATACAGGCATCCAATGTTAATAAAAATGATTTAATTATAGAAATTGGTCCAGGATTAGGAACATTAACAAAAGAATTATTGCAAAGTGCTGGTAAAGTTATATGCATAGAAATAGACACTAGAATGATACAAATTTTAAATGATAGATTTAAAATTTATAATAATTTTGAATTAATAAATAAAGATGTGCTAAAGGTTAACTTAAAGAACTTAATAAAACAAGAGCAAAAAGATAATATATTAAATGTAAAAATAGTTGCAAATTTACCATATTATATAACTACTCCGATAATAATGAAGTTATTAGAAGAAAAATTAGAAATTGACAATATTACAGTTATGGTGCAAAAAGAAGTTGCAGATAGATTAGTAGATGTGCCAGGAGGAAAGAATTCAGGAGCTATAACTTATGCTATTAATTATTATACTAAACCAGAAAAAATAATAGATGTTCCAAACACGTCGTTTTTACCAATACCTGAAGTGAATTCAAGTGTTATAAAATTAAAAGTATTACAAAAACCATCAGTACAAGTACAAGATGAAAAACTTTTATTTAAAATAATAAAAACAGCATTTATGCAAAAAAGAAAAACACTTTTAAATGGATTAACAAATGGAGGAATAGGAAAGAAAAATAGTATTGAAGAAATGTTAATTAATTTAGGCTTTGATACAAATATAAGAGCAGAACGATTAAGTTTAGATGATTTTGCTAGAATTTGTGATTATATTGAGACTGGCAAATACTAGTAAAAAATTGACAAAACAGGTATTTTAGAGTAAAATTATTATGATTATATAAAAGGAGAGAATAAGATATGTTAAATAATAATATGAAAGTGCTTGAAAAGATAGAATCTAAAACAAAAATTTATCTAGCGATAATAGCAATTATTTTAACAATATTATGTGTAAAAGTACCAATATATATTATTCCAAGTATTGTAATATATAGTTTATTAATATTATATACAATTTGGATTTATAATAAAAGAAAGGGAGAAATATCAAGTTATATTAATGAATTAACAATTAATATGGATTCAGCAGCTAAAAATACATTAATAAATTCACCATTTCCGTTAATAATTTTAGAAACAGATGGTAATGTAATTTGGAGAAGTGCAAAATTTAATAAAGAATTTGCAAATGTAGGTATTAATAAATATATTGATGATATTACAAAAGAAATAAAAATAGATATAGATAATAATAATATACCAACAGTAAACAAAGAAATAATAATAGATGAAAAAACTTACCATGTTATTGGAGATTATATAAAAATAAAACAAAAAGACAGAAAAAAAACAAATAAATATATGACAATACTATATTTTATGAACATTAGCGAAAATAAAGAATTAATAAAAAAATATAATGATTCTAAAACTTGTATTGGAATTATAATGATAGATAATTATGAAGAAATTATACAAAGAATAGCAACAGAAGAAAAGCCACAAGTAATGGCACGAATTGAAAAAATGCTTTATGATTGGGCTACAGAAACTCAAGGGTTAATGATAAAAACAGAAAGAGAAACTTTTGTATATATATTTGAAGAAAAATATTTATCTCAAATGCAAAACGATAAATTTAGTATATTAGACAGAATAAAGGAAATAAAGACAAGAGAAAAATTACAAATAACATTGAGTATAGCTATTTCAAGTGAAGGAAATAACAATTATGAAAAATATCAAATAGCAAATGAGGCAATGGATATAGCACTTCGGTAGAGGTGGAGATCAAGCAGTAGTTAAGTTTAATGGGAAATACAATTTCTTTGGAGGAAAAACACAAGAACTCGAAAAAAGAACAAAAGTTAAGGCAAGAGTAGTAGCACGTGCATTAGAAGAATTAATAGAAAAGGCAGAAAATGTTATGATAATGGGGCATATGAATGGGGATATTGATTCTATTGGCTCTAGTTTAGGATTATATAGATTTGCTAAAAATTTAAACAAAAATGCATATATAGTAAATAATACTAAAGGACTAGCACTTGAGAACTTTATTGAAACACTAGAAAAACAAGAAATTTATAATGGGGTTGTTATAGATAAAGGAGAGGCTCTTTCTAAAATAACACCTAATACATTATTAATAATTACAGATACTCATAAAAAGAGTTATGTAGAAGTACCAGAATTATTAAACGAAACAGAAAACATAGCAATAATAGATCATCATAGAAAAAGTGCTGATTTTATTGAAAATGCAATATTAATATTTCATGAGGCATATGCTTCTTCAGCATCTGAATTAGTTACAGAAATTATAGAATATGGAACTAATGATATAGTATTAGAACAAATGGAAGCAGAAAGTTTATATGCAGGAATTATGGTTGATACAAAAAATTTTACATTTAAAACTGGTGTTAGAACATTTGAGGCAGCAGCATATTTAAGGAAATATGGTATAGATATAATAAGAGTTAAAAAATGGTTTCAAAGTGATTTAGAAAGTTACAATGTAATAGCAGATATAGTAAAAAAGGCAGAAGTTATAAATGAATCAATAGGTATTTCTGAATATGAGGAAAAAGACAAAAATGCTAATTTAATTTGTGCAAAAGCTGCAGACGAATTACTTACAATTAATAATATAACAGCATCATTTGTAATTGGAAATTTAGGAGATAAAATTTGTATTAGTGGACGCTCTATAGGAGATATAAATGTTCAAATAATACTTGAAAAGCTTCGGTGGTGGAGGACATATTACATTTGCTGGAGCACAGATTGAAGGTATGACAATGGAGGAAGCAAAACATGAACTTATTATAAGAATAAATGAATATTTTACAGAACAAGTATAAAACATACAATAAAATACTAAAAAATTTAAAATTAAAGATACAAAAGAAAAATATTTAAATAAATATATCACAAATTGAAAAAAACTTTTTCTATTTTGACAACTGGATATGACAAAAAAGTGCATTTAAAAGTAGTAGAATTAAAACAAGTGACTAAAACAAACAAACAAAATAGTAATAGAAAAATGAGGGTGATAAATATGTTTCAAAGCATAGAAGATGAAGATATAAAAAAAGACAATGTGGATACTGAAAAAAAATCAAAAAAGAGATTTGTAAACTTTAAAAACTTATTTTCAGTATCTGACTTTGTTTTATATGCTATTTCATTTATGGTATCTATAGTTAGTTTTAGAGGAGAATTTTCTCCATTTGGTTTAGCAATATTTGCAGCAGTTTGTAGCAATAAAATACCAGCAGGTATTGTGCTTGTAGCAACATGTATAGGAACATTAATAGGATTTGGAGGCGGAGGCTTTTTAAGTTATTTGCTAACTATATTACTATTTGTATTAATGACACTATTATTTAAACCAAAATATCAAGAAGAAGGTAGAAACGAAAAACAGAGATTAGGAATATATATATTAATTTCATCATTTATTGTACAAGCTAGTAAAATGTTATTCACAATGTTTTTACTATATGATTTATTAACAAGTATTATGTTTTCAGCACTTACATATATATTTTATAAAATATTTGCAAATTCAATTACAGTAATAAAAGAATATGGAATAAAAAAGGCATTTGCAATAGAAGAAGTAATAGGTGCAAGCCTTCTTATATGTATAGCAATATATTCATTAAATGGATTAAATATTTTTGGATTATCTATTAGTAATATTTTAAGTATTATGCTTGTTCTTTTTTTAGGCTGGAAAAATGGAATGTTAGTTGGAGCAACAGCAGGTATTACAATAGGAATGGTGGTTCGGAATTATAGGTAATCAAAATCCTATACTTGTTGCATCATATGCAGTGTCTCGGTTTTATAGCAGGAATATTAAACAAATTAGGGAAAATAGGAGTAATAGTAGGATTTGCATTAGGAAATGCAATTCTTACATATGTAGCAAATGGAAATACAGTACCAGTTATAACTATAAGAGAAATATTAATTGCATCATTAGGACTACTTATATTACCTAAAAATATAGATATAGACATATCAGATATAATAGGAAAAACTAAATTATTGCCAACAACTGGAGGACAAATAGAGGGAGATAAAGACACTATATATAAGTTAAACAGTGTGTCTGAAACAATATCTGAAATAGCTAAAAGTTATAGAGAAGTAGCTGCAACTACAATAGAAACAGAAGAAGAGCTGCAAAATGATAGCAAAAAGAATTTTAGAGAAGAATTATTAAATAATATAGATGATTTTTCTAATAATATTTTATATGAAGATATTATAGAAGCAGAAGATGAAATTTTAAATGATATTTATGAATTACTAGGAGAAAAAGAAGAAATTGAAAAAAAAGATTTAATACAAATATTTGAAAATAATAATAATTATATTATTGGATTAAATGATGAAGATGAAAGAAGCAAAGATATAGATAATGATTTAAATCAAATTGTAAAAGCAATAAATCACACATATAGAATTAACAAATTGAACTTTATTTGGAAACAAAAAGAAGCAAGTAATAAACAAGTACTTGCAAATCAACTTCGGGGGAGTATCTAAAGTAATCTCTTCTTTAGCAGAAGATATTGAAGAAAAGGACAAAAATGAAGAACAAAAAAAGGGTACAATAAAATTTAAAATGAGTGTAACATCTGCAAAAGCTACTAAAGACAATAGTGAAATATCGGGTGATACAAGTATTCAAACAAATTTGCATGATGGGAAATTTATGATGGCAATAAGTGATGGAATGGGTTCAGGAGCTAAAGCTAAAAAAAGTAGTTCAACAGTTATAAAAATGTTAAAAAGATTACTTACAACAGGGTTTGATAAAGACATATCAATAGGATTAATAAATTCATCTATAAATTTGAATTCAGATGAAGAAACATATGCAACAATTGATATATCAGTATTTGATAGAAACACGGGCAATATAGAATTTATAAAAAATGGAGCATGTCCAACTTTTATAAAATTAGAAAATAAAGTTGAAGTTGTAAAAGCAGTATCATTACCTGCTGGAATTGTACAAAATATTGATTTAGTAGTATATGATAAAGATTTAAAAGGTGGAGAATTAATAGTAATGTGTAGTGATGGAGTATTAGAATCCAATCAGGAGCTTATAAATAAAGAAATATGGATAAAAGAATTATTAGAAAATATTCAAACTGACGATATTCAAAAAATTGCAAATATATTATTACAAGAATCAATAGATAATGGATTTGGAGTAGCAAAAGATGATATGACAATATTAATAGCAAAAATAGAAAAAATTAAATAAAAAAATAGGAGGAGCAAAAATGAACGAATATAGAACACACAAATGTAATGAATTAACATTAAAAAATGTAGGAGAAAAAGTAAAAATTGCAGGTTGGATACAAACAGTAAGAGATTTAGGAGGATTGTTATTTTTGACTATTAGAGACCAATATGGAATAATTCAGGCTGTAATAGATGGACAAAGTAATATGGTTGATGAACTTTCAAAAATTCCAGTAGAATCTACAATATCTGTAACAGGAGTTTTAAGAAAAAGAAGTGCAATAAATTCTAATATGGAAACAGGAGAAATAGAAATATTAATAGAAAGTTATATAATATTGGGAAAAAGAACAAAAAATTTGCCATTTGAAATTAACGACGATAAAGAAGTAAGAGAAGATTTAAGGCTTCAATATAGATTTTTAGATTTAAGAAATGAAAAAATAAAAAATAATATACTATTAAGGTCAAAAATAATTCAATATTTAAGAAATCAGATGAGTAATAAAGGATTTACAGAAGTACAAACCCCAATACTTACAAGCTCATCACCAGAAGGAGCAAGAGATTATTTAGTACCAAGCAGAGTACATCCACGGAAAATTTTATGCACTTCCACAAGCACCACAACAATTTAAGCAATTAATTATGGTGTCTGGAATAGATAAGTATTTTCAAATAGCACCATGCTTTAGAGATGAAGATGCAAGAGCCGATAGAGCACCTCGGAGAATTTTATCAATTAGATATGGAAATGGCATTTAGCACACAAGAGGATGTTTTTGAAGTTATGGAGGAAGTGATTTATAATACTTTTAATGAATTTACAAATAAAACTATAATTAAACCACCATTTCAAAGAATTTCGTATAATGAAGCAATGTTAAAATATGGAAGCGATAAACCAGATTTAAGAAATCCATTAATAATACAAGATGTAACAGAGGTATTTAAAAATATTGAATTTAATGCATTTAGAGGAAAAACAGTAAAAGCAATAGTTCTTCCAAACGCAACTGAAGTACCAAGAAAATTTTATGATGGTATGGTAGATTTTGCAGTGTCAGACTGTGAAGCAAAAGGTTTAGCATGGGTTAAATTTAATCAAGACAAAACGCTACAAGGCTCAATTGCTAAATTTATAAATGAGAATTCAAAACAAGAGTTGTTAAATAAAATACAAGCAAATCCCGGAGATAGTATATTTTTTATTTCAGACAAAAAAGGAATAGTAGAAAATATTGCTGGTCAAATAAGAAATGAACTTGCAAACAGATTAGATTTATTAGAGAAAAATACTTTCAAGTTTTGTTGGATAGTAGATTATCCAATGTTTGAATTAGATGATGAAGGAAAAATAGAATTTAGCCATAATCCATTTTCAATGCCACAGGGAGGAGCAGAAGCATTAAACACAAAAAATCCGTTAGAAATACTTGCATATCAATATGATTTAGTATGTAATGGAGTAGAATTATCGTCAGGAGCTGTTAGAAATCATGACCCAGAAATAATGATAAAAGCATTTAATATAGCAGGATACAGTAAAGAAACAATTGAAACAAAATTTCCAGCATTATTTAATGCATTTCATTATGGAGCACCACCACATGCTGGAATGGCACCAGGTGT
>JAUNSM010000100.1 GCA_030539215.1 Clostridia bacterium | reverse complement strand
AATCCATTTGCAAGAGCTTATGGTAGAATGCTTGATTCTAAAGGTGAAGGAAATGTGGCTGATGCTGCACGCAAATGGGATTTTGCTAATGACAAATATAATGCAGACTATCTTAAAGGTGGTCTTAATTTAGCACAAGAAGGAATTAATAATATTAAAAGTGGTTTCGGGGGAGCTTTTAATAGTATCAAAAATATTGGTAATCCAAATAGTGCTAGATATAGATCAAGACCAAACATTATGGACTATGGTCATGAAAAAGATAGTATTTAATAAAAAGGGGGAATTTGGTTGTATATCACTTTACAAAGCATAAAAAGAAATTTAGGACTATTTAATTTAGAACTTGAAGACATAATTTTAGGATCTATATTTGGTCTTTTTTTTACAATATTATTCTTATTACATTTATATACATCAGCAATAATTGTTATTTCTTTAGGTGTGCTAGCACTAATTCCAATGGATTTTAGTAAATGTAATAGAATGTATAAAATATTTATATTGTTTACAAAGTTTTTAACAAAAAATAAAAATTATTATTTTTATATTAATTAAAAAAGGGGGTTGGTTTTTATATATAAATTAAAAGAAAAAATCAAGAATATTAAAAAGAAAAAAGAGATAAAAAGAGTTAACAAAATAAAATTGAATAAGAAAGATACTTATTTAACTAAATCAATGTTAAAAAAGAAATTACAAAATTCACAATCTTTTACTAATGTACAAGAAATAAGCGATAATGGTGTAATTAAACTTAAAACTAATCAATATGCTTACTTTTATAAAGTGAGTCCAATTGATTTATCACTTACTAATCTAAATGAACAAAATCTTTTCTTTCATACATTATCAAAATTATATAGATTGCCTTTTACAATTAAAGCATTTAAATTTGATGAAAAGATTAATTTAAATATTAATAAAGAAAACTATACAAAATTACTTGAAGAAGCAAAAAATGATAAAGCAAGAAAAGATATACTAATTAACAATTATAGTTTTATTGAAACAATTGAAAGTAAAAACATGACTTCGGCAAGTTCATATTATTTTGCAATTATTTCTAAAAATAAAGAGGCATTAGATAAAAATAAAGAAGAATTTGAATTAGCTTGTTCTGGAATAGTACCGAGATTAGAAGTAGAACAAATAACAAATAAAAAGAATTTAGTTAAAGTATTAGCAAACATGTATTTTTCAAACAATAACTTGGATCAAATAATCTATTATGATTTTATTGATTTAGTTACACCAATTAAAATAAATGAACAAATATCAACTATTAAATTTGATGATGAAGAAATACAATTATTATCTATTAAAAATTATCCATTATTTATAGAACATGGTTTTTTAGATAGAATAATTAATTTACCAAATATCAAAGCATCAATTACAATTAATGAATCAATAGAACAAAGTAAATTACTTGGGGTTTTAAATGGAAGTTTTAAAGCAGTTTTAGCTGATTACAATTCTAGCAAAAATTTAAGTGATGTAACAGAAATGCAATCTTTAATGAATAATTATAAATTATTAATCGAGCAAATATCAGCAAATGATGAAAAAATAAAAGATGTAACTATAATACTTGCAATAAGTGGAGATAAAAAAACTAGAGAGGAACTTGTAAAAGAAATAAAAAGAAATGCTGAACTTTATCAAATTAAAGTAGAAGTACCAAAAATGAGGCAAATGGAAGCATGGCAAAGTTATGATTTAACGGATAAATCGTTTAAAGGTTATTCTATGTTTTTACCAACAATAACTTTGGCTAGTACATTTTTCTTTACGGAAAATTATCATAATGATTCTACTGGTTGGTTAATTGGTGAAGATTCTGCTTATGGTTTACCTATATTTTTTGATCCGTTTTATTTAAGTAAAAATAGGACAAGTCATAATATGGGAGTTATTGGAACATCTGGAAGTGGTAAAAGTTATTTGTTAAAACTATTAATTACTAATGAATTTGCTAGAGGAACAAAATTATACTTGTTTGATATAGAAAACGAATTACAAAAATTATGTGAAAGATGTAAAGGAGAATATATTGATTTATCAAGTAAGAGTTTAATTAATCCATTACAAGTAAGATATGTTATGACAGATGAAGATGAGGAAACATCAATATTGGGAAAACATTTAGGATTCTTGGAAAATTTCTTTATAACAGCATTTGAAGACATAACAGAAAAAGAATTAGTTGTTTTAATTGATATAGTAGAAAAATTTTATAGTAGTAGAGGAATAACTAAAAAAACAACACTAAATGAATATGAAAAAATGACTTCTAAAGATTATCCAATATTCTCTGATTTATATGCTTATTTACTAGAACAACAAAAGATTTGTGAGAATAAAGAATTATCAAGAATTTTGGTAAATATTGAAGTGTTATTAAAAAGAATGGTAATAGGACAAGATGCTAATTTATTTAATGGTATAACAACAATTGATTTAAAAAATAATCTTGTAGTCTTCAATTTACAAGAATTGTTATTTAATTCTAGTAGAAGATTAATAAATACACAAATGATAAATTTACTTACATATTTAAGTAATGAAATTGTTGATAACAAAAAGAAAAACGATAAATTAAATAAGGAACAAAAAATGCTTATAGTATTAGATGAATTTCATAATTACATTGACGAGGATAATCCTACATTACTAAAATACTTTGATCAACTAAATAGAAGAGCTAGAAAGTATAAATTAGGGATAATTGTTGCTAGTCAACAACCAACAGATTTTACTACAAGGACAAGTATATTAAGACATGCTTCAGCCATCTTTAACAATTGTCAATATCAAGTAACAGGAATGTTAAAAGATACTGATGTTGAAGCTGTTGAAAAGTTGTATTCAAATACACCTTTAACAGAAACACAAAAAACATTTTTAAGTAGAGCAAATCAAGGTCAGTTTTTATTAAATATAACTAATAAAAACAGATTAAGAGTAAATGTTTTTGCCACACCAATACAAACATATTATATGGG
>JAUNSM010000045.1 GCA_030539215.1 Clostridia bacterium | reverse complement strand
GATTATCCAACAAAAGATGGAACAGGTGTAAGAGATTATATTCATGTTGTAGATTTAGCAAAAGGTCATTTAAAAGCACTAGATAAAATAAGAAAAGAAAAAGGAGTGCAAATATATAATTTAGGTACAGGAAACGGATATTCTGTATTAGATTTAGTAAAATCATTTGAAAGTGTAAATAATATAAAAGTTAAATATAGAATTGCAGATAGAAGACCAGGAGATATAGCACAGTGCTATGCTGACGCTTCTAAAGCAAAAAAAGAATTAGGTTGGACTGCTAAATATGGAATAGAGGAAATGTGTAGAGATAGTTGGAATTTTATAGTTAAAAACAAATAAATTATATATTAATTTTGAATTTGAATATTGAATACAGTGAGGTAAATATGAAAAAATTATTATTAGTAATTGATATGATAAATGGTTTCGTAAAAAAAGGAGCTTTGGCAGATAACTATATTAATAATATAACACCCAATATCATAAAATTAATAAAAGAATATATAAAAAACAATAATGATATAATAACAATTCAAGAAGGACATACAAAAAATTCTAAAGAGTTCAATGTTTTTCCACTTCATTGTATTATAGGAACAGAAGAAGCGGAGCTTATTAATGAATTATTACCATATGAAAAAAATATGCAATTAATTAGAAAAAATTCAACATGTGGTTTTATAACTAATAAATTCATGAAATATATTGAAGAAAATAAAAATAAATTAGATGAAGTAGTACTAACTGGATGTTGTACAGATTTATGTGTTATAAATTTTGCATTGCCATTAAAAAATTATATTAACGAAAACAATTTAGATATAAAAGTAACAATATATAAAAATTGCGTAGAGACATATAATTCTCCAACCCATAATAGAGAAGAATATAATAAAATAGCATTTAAAATAATGGAGCAAAATGGAATAAAAATTAAATAAAATTGATTTTGTATGATTCATTATTAAATATATTTTGAAAATCGGGCGAACACAGTTCGCCCTCCTACAACAACAAATTACAATTTATTTCCTAACAATTTATTTTTTAAATCCCATAAATTTTGAGACAAATCTACATAATATTTATGTGGATTTTTTATACGTTTTACTTCATTCCACAGAGTATCTAATTCTTGTTTTGCATTTTGTGCAATGGTCTTTAAATCAGGAGAATTATATACCAAATTTCCATTATCAAATATTAATTCTTGTAAAGGTCTTACAATATAATTTGTTAAAGTTTTCTTTTTCCATGGAGAAGTAGAATCAAAGATAGTGTATTCATTTTCTGGAATAATTTCATTGTGTAATGTAATTACATCTGCTAAAGCCTTATTAGTAGTTTTATCATAAAATCTATATACTTTTTTAAATCCAGGATTAGTAATTTTTATTGTATTATTAGATATTTTTATTTTAGGAATGATATTTCCATTTTTTTCGATTGCTACTAATTTATAAACTCCTCCAAAAACAGGATTACTTTTAGCAGTAATTAAATTTTCTCCAACGCCAAATAAATCTATTTTAGCACCTTCATCTAGTATAGAAGTTATAACATATTCATCAAGTGCATTTGTACCACATATTTTACAATCTTCAAAGCCTGCTTTGTCTAAAATCATTCGTATTTTTTTAGATAAATAAGCTAAATCTCCACTATCTAATCTTACAGCTTTTGGTCTAAAACCTTTTGGAATTAAAACCTCATTAAAAATTTTAATTGCATTTTGTATACCAGAATTTAAAGTGTCATATGTATCTATTAGCAGTGTACAGTCATTAGGATAATTTTCTGCATATGCTTTAAATGCTTCATATTCAGAATCAAAAGCTTGTATAAAGCTATGAGCCATTGTACCACTTGCAGGTACATTAAATTCTTTAGAAGTTAATGTACAAGAAGTTCCTACACACCCACCGACAACAGCTGCTCTAGCTCCAAATACTGCTGCATCTATGCTATGAGCTCTTCTGGCTCCAAACTCCATTACTGGACGACCGCTTTGCAGCATTTACAATTCTACTTGACTTTGTGGCAATTAAAGACTGATGATTAATCAAGCAAAGCAAAGCTGTTTCTAAAAGTTGAGCTTCTATTATAGGTGCTTTAACTGTAATTAGTGGTTCATTTGGAAAAACTACTGTACCTTCTGCAACTGACCAAATAGTACCTGTAAAATTAAAATTTTTAAGATAGTCTAAAAATTCGTTAGAGAATATATTTTTATTTTTTAAATAACTAATATCATTTTCATCAAACTTTAAATTTTGTATATAATTTATGATTTGTTCTAAACCTGCAAATAATACATAGCCTCCACCATCTGGAATTTCTCTAAAAAATACGTCAAAATATGCATAAATATTTTTCATATTTTTTGCGAAATAAGCATTTGACATTGTAAATTCATAAAAATCTGTTACTAATTCTAATTTTTTAATATCCATAAAAACCTCCATTTTTTCTTTTATTATATCACTTATGTCAAGAAGATTATTTTTGCTAAGTTAGCCTTCGAAGAATGTGTAAAATACATGTCACTTGCTTTGCTTGAGCTAATTTAGGTAGCCTAAGCTTGTTATATACGGAAAAATTTTATATAAGTTCAAGATAAAAGTCGATTTTGCTATATAATATATAATAAGAACCCCCCATGCTTGTTATAAAGCATGGGGGTAAAGGAATTCTTAGCCTTCATACAACTGCACGAGGATTGTGTTCTCATCTGCATTTAAGAATTGAAAACCCCAAAAATTTGCCCAGTTAAATGTCGGCCTTGCTTGTGAGAACTTCAAGACAACAGCTGAAGACTTTTTCTTTTCAACTTCGCTTTTTAGTTTTAATAACTGTGAGTCATTTAAACTGTAAAGAAAGTTAAAAGATGGTAAGTAGCTAGCCTTATCATTCATATCAATGACAAGGTTTTTTGGCAACTAAGTTGCCAATGAAATCATCAGGTCTGCAATAAATACATTAGAATGCCGTCTCATTAGAAAAACTCCTTTTTAATTTTTAGTATATGCCTAAAGGCATACCTTATGTTAATTATAACACAAAATCATAAATTTAGTCAATTTTAGTAGTTGACATGTGATAAATTGAATACTATAATAAAAGGATAAATTAATTAAAGAGAGATATAATATAACTAAATGAGGAGGAAAAGATGTTAAAACTACAAAATATAACTAAAGACTATATATCAGGAGATACAAAGGTAGAGGCATTAAAGGGTATAGATATAGAATTTAGAAAGTCAGAGTTTGTATCTATTTTAGGACCGAGTGGCTGCCGGAAAAACTACACTTTTAAACATAATAGGAGGGTTAGATAGATATACAAAAGGAGATTTATCAATAAATCGGTAAATCTACAAAAGAATTTAAAGATAGAGATTGGGATACATACAGAAACCATTCTGTTGGATTTGTATTTCAAAATTATAATTTAATACCTCATCAAACAGTATTATCTAATGTTGAACTTGCACTTACATTATCTGGTGTATCAAAAGAAGAAAGAAAAAAAAGAGCAATAGAATCATTAGAAAGTGTTGGATTAAAAGACCAAATATATAAAAAGCCAAATCAATTATCTGGAGGTCAAATGCAAAGAGTTGCAATAGCAAGAGCGTTAGTAAACAATCCAGATATTATACTAGCAGATGAGCCAACAGGTGCATTAGATACAAAAACTAGTGTACAAATAATGGAAATACTAAAAAAAATATCTAAAGATAAGTTAATTATAATGGTAACACATAATCCAGAATTAGCAGAAAAATATTCTTCAAGAATTATAAAGGTTTTAGATGGTAAAGTAATAGATGATACTAATTCATATAACTCAGAAGATGAATTAAAGCAAGAAAGTAATAATAAAACTAAAAAAACATCAATGAATTTTTTTACAGCACTTAATTTAAGTTTAAATAACTTAATGACTAAAAAAGGAAGAACTTTTTTAACAGCATTTGCAGGAAGCATTGGAATTATAGGAATAGCACTAATTCTTGCTATATCAACAGGAGTCCAAAACTATATAAATAAAGTTGAAGAAGACACTTTATCTTCTTATCCAATTACAATAGAAGAACAAACTATTGATATGACAAGCATGATGGAAACTATGACAGGACAAAATAATAATGATACATCAAATTATGAAGAAGGAAAAATATATTCTTCTGATATTATGGATGAAATGATTACAACACTTTCAAACAAAGTATCAAATAATAATTTAAAAGAATTAAAAAAGTATTTGGAAAAAGAAAATAGCGAAATAGCAAATTATTATAATGCTATTAATTATAGTTATAATTTAAACATAAATTTATATAAACCAGATACAACAAATGAAATTGTAAAGGTTAATCCAAGTACAGTTATGAATTCAATGGGAATGGGAGATATGATTGAAGCAAGTAATAATGTATCTATGTCTTCTGTAATGATGTCAAATACAGATGTGTGGATTGAAATGATAGATAACGAAGAATTATTACATTCTCAATATGATTTAATAGCAGGAAAGTGGCCTAAAAATTACAATGAAGTAGTACTTGTAGTAGATGAAAATAATCAAATAAGCGATTATACATTGTATTCATTAGGATTAAAAGATCAAAACGAATTAAAGAAAAAATTTAAAGCAATGCAAGAAGGAAAAGAACTTGAAGCACCAGAACAAACATCATACACTTATGATGAACTACTTAACCTATCATTTAAACTAATTCTAAATTCAGATTATTATATTAAAGAAAATGGATTATGGTTTGATAAAAGTGAAAATAAAGATTATATGAAGAAAAAAATAGATGAAGCAGAAGATATCAAAGTAATTGGAATAATTAAAAAAAATTCAGATACAATTGCAGTATCTATGACAGAAGGAATAGGATATACAAAAGAGTTAGAGAAATATGTAATAAACAAATCAAATGAATCTGATGTTGTAAAAGAACAAAAAGAAAATTTACACAAAAATATACTTTCTGGACTTGATTTTCCGACAGAAGATGAAAATAAAAATTTTGATTATAATAATCTTTCTAGTGAACAAAAAATGGCAATGGCAAATTTAAGTAGCGAAGAAATAGCACAAATGATGGAGGCATATGCAGAAAATACAAATGCAACATATGAAAAAATTTTAGAAAAATTAGGTGGAATAGATTTAGATAATCCAATAGCAATTAGTATTTATCCAAAAGATTTCGAATCTAAAGATGATATTTCAAAAGAAATAGAAAAATACAATCAAAAACAAAGGGATGAACAAAAAGAAGAAAATGTAATAAATTACACTGACATAGTAGGAATTATGATGAAATCAGTAAACCAAATAGTCAATATAATTAGTTATGTGTTAATTGCATTTGTTGCAATATCACTAATAGTATCATCAATTATGATTGGTATAATAACATATATTTCTGTATTAGAAAGAACAAAGGAAATTGGAATACTACGTAGCATAGGAGCTTCTAAAAAAGATATTTCAAGAGTATTTAGAGCAGAAACATTTATAATTGGATTAATTTCTGGATTGTTAGGTATAGGAATTACTGTTTTGCTGACAATACCAATTAACAATTTAATATATAATCTTACAGGTGTAGCAATAAAAACAACGGTACCACGGAATAGCGGGAGTAATATTAGTTGTAATCAGTATGTTTCTTACAATAATTGCAGGTTTAATACCTTCAAAAATGGCAAGCAAAAAAGATCCAGTCGAAGCATTGAGAATAGAGTAAAATAAATTAAATAGGAGGAAAAAAATGATAAAAATTGAAAATGTAAGCAAATCTTATGTAAAAGAAAAAAAATCAGTAGATAGTTTAAATTTAGAAATAAAAGATGGAGAAATATTTGGATTTTTAGGGCCTAATGGAGCAGGAAAAACAACTACAATAAAAATGATTACAGGAATATTAAATCCAGAAGAAGGAGATATTTTAATAGATGGCATAAGTATCCAAAAAGATGCATTAGAAGCAAAAAAGAAATTTGGATTTGTTCCAGATAGCCCAGACATGTTCTTGAGATTAAAGGGTATAGAGTATTTAAACTTTTTAGCAGATATTTATGAAATACCAAGTGAAACAAGAAAAGAAAGAATAGAAAATTTAACAGAAAAATTTGAAATAAAAGATGCTTTGCAAAGTCAAATTCAAACTTATTCGCACGGAATGAGACAAAAGATAGTAATTTGTCGGAGTTTTACTAAATAATCCTAAAAATTGGATTTTAGATGAACCAATGACTGGTTTAGATCCAAAATCGTCATTTGATTTAAAAGAAATGATGAGAAAACATAGTAGAGAAGGGAATACTGTGTTTTTTTCAACACATGTTTTAGAAGTTGCTGAAAAATTATGTGATAGGATAGGAATAATAAATAAAGGAAAATTAGTTTTTGTAGGTACATATGAGGAAATGAAAGAAAAATTCAAAGGAAAAGGAACTTTAGAAGAATTATTTTTGGAGATTACAGATGAGCTTTAATAAAATAGTATCACTTACAAAAATTTTCCTTAAAAATTCCTTTCAAAACACAAAACTAAATACAAAAACTAAGAACAATAAAATAGCAAATACAGTTTTATATATGTTTTTATTTATTTATATTGCATCAATAGTTGGTGCCTTTAGCTATAAAATAATTAGTGATTTAGTAGCAATTAAACAAGAAGCAGTATTTCTGGGATTATTCTTTTTTATAATTGCAGCTTTTATAATGTTTCAAAGTATATTTTCTTGTATGAATGTTTTTTATTTTTCTAAAGATATAGAATTTGTTTTGCCACTTCCACTTAGTGCAAAGGAAATATTAATAGCAAAATTTAATGTAATATTAATTACAGAGTATATAATGGAATTAATGATAGGAATAGTACCATTGGCTATATATGGAATACTTACAGGAGCAGGGATTTTATATTATATTACTGCTATAATATTTTTAATAATATTTCCAATATTACCACTTTTATTAATTAGTTTTTTAGTGATGCTTGTAATGTGCTTTGGAAAATTAACTAAAAAGAAGGATTCATTCCAAGTAATAGCAACAATTATAATAATAGTATTTGCAATGGGAATATCTATGTTATCAAGTAATACTTCAGAAATTACAGATGAACAAATGATGCAAAACATATTAAATGCCAATGGAATGGTAACAATTATACAAGATTACTTTATTACATTAAAGCCTACAATTAATGCACTTACAACTAATAATATTATTACAATATTATTAGAGACAACAAAAGTTATTGGTATAACTTTTGTTGCATATTTAATATTTATATTACTAGGACAAAAATTATATTTTAAAGGTGCTATTGGAAATTTAGTTGGAGGAAAAACTAAAACAAACAAAAAGATAAATATTGAAAGAGCATATAATCAAAAGAAAGTTGGGAATAGTTATGTAAAAAAAGAATTAAAAATATTATTTAGAAATCCAACGTTTTTTACCCAGTGTGTGTTACCACCAATATTAATGCCAATATTATTTATTGGAATATTTTTATTTGCAGGTAATAATGATGCAGAGGCGCAATTAGACCTAAATTCAATATTTTCAAGCAATATATATTCAACAATAACTGTTTGTGTACTAATAGGTGTAACTCAATTCTTTAATATGATGATATATATTTCTGCAACTGCTATATCAAGAGATGGAGGAAATGCTATATTTACAAAATATATACCAATTTCTTTATATAAGCAATTTATATATAAAGCTATGCCAAACGTTATATTAAGTGCTGTAACAGTATTTACAGTTTTAGCAATGTATTTTTATATAATACCACAGACTTCAATTATATTTTTAATTGCAGTATTTATAATTTCTGTGATTTTAAATATAATACATAGTTATATAGGTTTAATAGTAGATTTAAAAAGACCAAAATTAGAATGGGATACAGAATATGCAGTAGTAAAGCAAAATATGAACTTAGTATTCCCAATGGGATTTGCATTAATTACTATAGGAATAATAGCATTATTAGGAGTTTTATTATATAGGCTAGATTACAAAATAACATTACTTATATTATTTGTACTATTTGGAGGTATGGCATATATAATAGATAGATACGTATATAAAAACCAAGTAAGTTTATTTAAAAAAATAATTTAAAATAATAGGTGATAAGAATGAAAAATATTTATATTTTATTAACATATACAGGAACAGTATTATCAGGTATCATAAAATATTATACAAAAGAAAAATATTCACATGTATCAATAGGGTTAGATTCTGATTTAAAAGAATTATATTCTTTTGGAAGATTAAATCCTTACAATCCTTATAAAGGAGGATTTGTACATGAAGAACTAAATAAAGGAACATATAAAAGATTTAAAAATACTATTGGAGCTGTGTATTCGTTAAGTATAACAGAAGAAGAATATAATAATGTTGTAAATATGATAAAACAAATAAAACAAAATAAAGAAAAATATAAATTTAATGTATTAGGTTTGTTTTTTGTTGCATTACACAAAAAATACAAAAGGGAAAATGCATTTTATTGTGCAGAATTTGTAAAATATATATTAGAGACAAGTTTAAACAAAAAATTATTGCCAGAAATAATAAAACCTACAGATTTTTTAGAATTAGAAAACATAGAATTAGTATACGAAGGATTATTAAAAAAGTATACATACAAACAAAATAACAATCTTCAATTTAACGAATTTTACAAAAAAAATGTAACTGCATAGAACCAAAAGAAAGGTGTTATAGAATAAAACTTATTCTATAACACCTTTCTTTTGGTTCTATGTCATTGATTTTCTGTATTTTTAAAACCATTATGTGTTGTTCTATCTTTTAATTCTGCAAGCTTTGCTGAATTCCAACGAGATGTAGTCCCAACTAAATATCCAGTAATTCTTTGAATTGTATCTATATATTCGCTTCCACATTGAGGACATTTTAAAAGTTCTGCATCTGAATTTTCAAATCCACATTGCATACATCTTGAACGTGTGTGATTAACACTTCCATAGCCCATGTCATATTTATCCATTAAATCTACAACAGCTTCTACTGTTTCGGGATTATGCACAGCATCTCCATCTAATTCTATATAAAATATATGTCCAGCACGAGTTAAAGAATGATAAGGAGCTTCTATTTTAGCTTTATGTTCTGCAGTGCATTTATACCAAACTGGAACATGACTACTATTTGTATAATAATCTCTATCTGTAATTCCTGGTATTATTCCAAAATCCTTTTTATCTTTTCTTGTGAATTTACCAGATAAACCTTCTGCAGGGGTAGCAAGAGCACTATAATTCAAGTTATATTTATCTGAAAATTCTGTGCATAATTCTCTTAGTTTAGTAATAATTTCAATTCCTAATTTTTGAGAAACCTCAGATTCACCATGATGTTTTCCTGTAAGAGCTATCAAGCATTCTGCTAAACCGTATAAATCCAATACTTAAAGTTCCATGTTTTAAAACTGGTTCAACTATATCATTAGGTTTTAGATTTTCACTATCTTGCCACATTCCAGCCATAAGTAAAGGAAATTGCTTTGCAATAGCAGTACATTGAAATTTATATCTTTCATATAATTGTTTAGCAGAAAGTCTTGCATAATGCTCCAATTTATTAAAAAATATTTTTTTAACAGTTTCATTATATTGTTTTGACATATTTTCTGTACTATTTATTCCAATTTCAAAACTCAAACCGAGTTTTTCTTGAGCTTCATATGCAGATTCTATTCCAAGACGTGGTAAATTTAGAGTAGTAAAAGATAAATTTCCTCTTCCAATTGAAGTTTTTTCGCCATGTCTATTTTCAAATACTCTAGTTCTACAACCCATTGTAGCACATTCATAATAATATCTATTTGGATCATTTTCTTTCCATTTATCATTTTTATTAAAGCTTGCATCTAAATTAATAAAATTTGGGAAGAATCTTTTCGCAGCAACCATGCAAGAATATTTATATAAATCATAATTTCTATCTTGTGGTAAATAATTTAATCCTCTTTTCTTTTTCCAAATTTGAATAGGAAAGATAGCTGTCTCACTATTTCCTACACCTTCATATGTAGAAGTAAGCATTTCTCTAATTACACATCTTCCTTCTGCAGATGTATCTGTTCCATAGTTTATAGAACTAAATACAACTTGATTTCCTCCTCTTGAATGAATTGTATTCATATTATGGATAAATGCTTCCATTGATTGATGTACTCTATCAACAGTATTGTTTATTGCAATTTGTATAATTCTTTTTTCGCCTTCTAAACCATCTAATTTTTCTTTAATGTAATCATTTGGTTGATAATTATAAAGAAAAGAAAAATTTTTTCCAAATGTATTTTCTAATTTTTTTATTTCTTCTATAAATGTTTTTTTAACATATGGAGCTAAATAATAATCAAAAGCTGGTATCGCTTGTCCCCCATGCATTTCATTTTGAATAGTTTCCATTGAAATACATCCTATTATACTAGCTGTTTCAATTCTTTTTGCAGGTCTAGAGCTTCCATGACCAGCTCTAAATCCGTTCTCTAATATTTTATTTAATGGATGTTGAATACATGTTAAACTTTTAGTTGGATAATAATCTTTATCATGAATATGAATATAACCTTTTTGAAAAGCTTCTCTTATGTCTGGTGAAAGTAAAAAATCGTCTACAAACGGTTTTGTAGTTTCAGAAGCAAATTTCATCATCATTCCAGCAGGAGTATCTGCATTCATGTTTGCATTTTCTCTTATTATATCATTTGCTTTTGCACCAATAATGTCTAAAAACATATCTTTAGTTTTAGACTTTCTTGCAACATCTCTATTATATCTATAAGTTATATAACTTTGAGCAACTTCTTTTCTACTAGAAGCCATAAGTCTTTTTTCTACTAAATCTTGTATTTCATAAACACTAGCTTGATTTTTATCTTCTAATTGTCTTTCAACAGCATTTGTTATTTTATTAGCTAAATCTATATCTACACCACCAGTCGTTTGAGCCATTGCCATAGTTATAGCTTTTATGATTCTTTCTTTATTAAAATTTACAACTCTACCATCTCTTTTTATAACTTGCATATTTATTCCTCCTTTAGTTTGTACTTTGAATAGATTGTATAGCTAAAAAAAACAATAATCTGTTGTGAAAACCACAAAAAAATAAAAAAATAGGAATCTATAACTTTTTATTATAAAAACATTAAGATTTGAGCAAATAAATCAATTATTACTTTTTTGTTACAAAAATATTACAAATCTCAAATCTAGTAAAATGAATAATGTTTTTTTAAAAAAGTTGTTTTTACCACACTTTTGTGATAATATAATAAAATCTGGAGGTACATATAATGAAAAAAATTTTTGATCTAAAACATTTTATAGAAGAATTAAATAAAAATTGTGCCTTAACTGAAATAAGAAAATTTAAGAAAAATGAAATTATTACAACATATTTATTAAAGAGAAACCAAATGTGTATTCTATTAAAAGGTGAGGCATATCTTGCAAGATATGATAAAGAAGGGAATAGAAGAATAATATATTATTTTAAAGAAAATGATATATTCGGAGAAGCTTTTTATAAAATACATACAAATAGAGAATTATTTGTAGTGGCTAAAAAGGATTGTGAAGTGTTGCTTTTGCCATATGATATTATAGAGAATTGTAATAAAGATTGCACATTTCATATAACACTACTTAAAAATCTTCCAGACTTAATATTACATAGAGTTTCAGAAATAAATTATAGAACAGAATTGTTAGCAAATAAAAGCATTAAAGAAAAGCTTCTATCTTATTTATATAATTTATCTATTGAAAATAATAACAAAACATTTGAGATACCAATATCATTGTCAGAATTAGCAGATTATTTAGTTATAGATAGAACAGCAATGATGAAACAATTCAGAAAATTACAAGATAAAAAAATAATATTAAAGAAAAAAAACAAGATTACTATAATTGATAAAGATATTTTAGAATAAAAAAATAGAAAATTATATTTTACTTATAATGTAAAATGATGTATAATCTTGAATTTGACACTTTTTTGAAGGTGAAAAGGCTACAATGCAGTAAT
>JAUNSM010000044.1 GCA_030539215.1 Clostridia bacterium | reverse complement strand
TTCTTGTGTAGTTTCTTGTTTGTTTAAAATGTAACAAAAAAACAATGCTTCTGTAATATTAATGTAACACTTTTTTTTAATATATTTAATATTCCTCTTCACCTTAATTTTTTATTATGTTATAATTGGTTTGTTAATGCTATACAATTTATTATACAATTTTATAATTTTTCTGATGGAGGTTTTTATTTTTATGGATAGATTTAAAAGTGCTAAAATAGCTGGTATATTTGGTATGTTAGGTAATGTCTTTTTGCTTGTTATAAAAATTACAGTAGGACTTGTAAGTAATAGCCAAGCTATGATTGCAGATGCTGCGAATAGCGCTGGTGATATTTTTGCATCTCTTATGACTTTTATTGGTAACAAAATAGCTAGTAAACCTGTTGATAATAATCATAATTTTGGTCATCGGAAAATCTGAATATATATTTTCATTATTGATAAGTATATCTATGGTTGCTGTAGCTATTAAATTATTAATAGATGCTGTTAATTCACTTATATTTAAAAACGAATTAACATACTCTATATATTTAGTAATTGTTTGTATTGTAACAATTATTACAAAAATGGGATTATTTGTTTATGTTAATAAATTAAATAAAAAATTTAACAACATTCTTTTAAAAGCAAATGCAAAAGATCATTTTAATGATTGTATTGTAACTTCATTTACTTTAATATCTATTCTATTTGCTTCAAATGGTATTTATTGGATTGATGGATTAGTAGGAATTGGAATAGCTATATACATATTTTATACTGGAATTACAATTTTTGTTGAAAGTTATAATGTTCTTATGGATGTATCCATAGATGAGAATACAAAGGATGTAATTTTAAATTTAATACATAATTATAAAGACATTAAAAATATAGAAAATTTATATTCTACACCTTCTGGATATAAGTATATTATTACTTTAACAATATTTGTAGATGGCAATATGTCTACATTCGATAGTCATTGTTTAGCAGATAATTTAGAACATGATATTAAAGCTTTAGATAATATTTCTGATGTAATTATTCATGTGAATCCAATATGATTTGTATTTCGTTATCTTTCACTTGTATTTTTGCTGTGTCCCCTGATTTTAAGTTTCCTTCTAAAATCTCTTCTGCAAGTTTATCTTCCAACATACTTTGTATTGCTCTACGAAGAGGTCTTGCTCCATATTTTGCATCTGTTCCTTTTTGTATTATAAACTCTTTTGCAGTTGTATCAATTTTTAATTTTATATTTCTTTCTAAAATTCTTTTCTTTACTTGTTCTAACATAATATCAACTATTTTATTTAATTCTTCTTCTGTCAGTTTATGAAATACTATTATCTCATCTATACGGTTTATAAATTCTGGCCTAAACCCTTTTTTTAATTCTGCCATCACTTCTTTTTTTATAGCTTCATATTCTTTATTATCTTCATTTTGTCCGCTTCCTGTAGAAAATCCTAATGATTTTTTATCTGTAATTAGTCTTGCACCTATATTAGATGTCATAATTATTACACAATTTTTGAAATTTACTGTTCTTCCATGCGAATCTGTTAATCTTCCATCATCTAGTATTTGTAATAACATATTTAAAACATCTGGATGTGCTTTTTCAACTTCATCAAATAAAATTATAGAATATGGCTTTCTTCTTACTTTTTCAGTTAGCCCTCCACCTTCATCAAAGCCAACATATCCAGGAGGTGAACCTATCATTTTAGAAGTTGAATGACTTTCCATATATTCAGACATATCTATTCTTATAATTGCGCTTTCATCACCAAATAAATTTTCAGCAAGTGCTTTTGATAATTCTGTTTTACCTACACCTGTTGGTCCTAAAAACATAAATGAACCTATTGGCCTATTTGGATCTTTTAAGCCTACTCTTCCCCTTTTTATTGCTTTTGCAACAGCATTTACTGCTTCATCTTGTCCTATTACTCTTTCATGTAAAGATTTTTCTAAATTTTTAAGTTTTTCATTCTCATTTTGATTAATTTTTTGTGCAGGTATTCCTGTACTGCTTGATATTACTTCTGCAATATCTTCTGATGTTATATTTCTTACATCTTTTATATTTTTATCTTTCCATAAAGCTTTTTCTTTTTCTAATCTTTCTTTTTCTTTATTTTCTTTATCTCTTAATTCTGCTGCTTTTTCAAAATCTTGCAACTGAATTGCATCTTCTTTTTCTTTTTCTAACTTGTTAATTTTCTCTTCTAATTTTTTTAATTTGTCTGGTTCTGTATATGTTTTTAATCTTACTTTTGAAGAAGCTTCATCTACTAAATCTATTGCTTTATCAGGTAAAAATCTATCATTAATATATCTGATAGATAATTTTACTGCTGCTTCTATTGCTTCATCTGTAATTTTTACATTATGATGTGCTTCATATTTATCTCTTAACCCTTTTAATATTTTTATGCTGTCTTCTATATTTGGCTCATCAACTGTAACTGGCTGAAATCTTCTTTCTAGAGCACTGTCTTTTTCTATATATTTTCTATACTCGTTTAAAGTTGTTGCACCTACTATTTGCACTTCTCCTCTTGCAAGTAATGGTTTTAAAATATTTGCTGCATCTATAGCACCTTCTGCAGCGCCTGCCCCAACTATTGTATGAATTTCATCTATAAATAAAATTACATCTCCTGCTTTTTTTACTTCTTTTAATGCTTTTTTTATTCTTTCCTCAAAATCTCCTCTGTATTTTGCGCCTGCTATCATTCCTGAAATATCAACAGTTACAACTCTTTTGTTTTTTAATGTTTCTGGTACATTTGCCTCTACTATTTTTTGTGCTAAACCTTCTATTACTGCTGTCTTTCCAACTCCAGGTTCTCCAATTAAACAAGGATTATTTTTTGTTCTTCTAGATAATATTTGTATAATTCTTTCAATTTCTTTTTTTCTTCCTATAACAGGGTCTAACTTTCCTTCTTGTGCAAGCTTGGTTAAATCATTACCAAATTGATTTAATGTTGTTGTTGAATTATAACTACTCGATTTGTTTGCCTCTTTATTGTTTTGCTCTCCATTATCATAGTCATTTACTACTTTTATAATTTGATTATACAATTTTTGCGGATTTACTTTTAATTCTAGCATTATTCTTACAGCAATACTATCTGCTTCTCTCATAATACCAATTAATAAATGCTCTGTTCCAATATAATCTGACCCAATTCTTTTTGCTTCTCTAAATGCATTTTCTATTACTCTTTTTGTTCTAGGAGTAAAACCAATAGTTTGCTCACTTCTTGTTTCTGTTCTACCTATTAATTGGTCTATTTTTTCAAGTATTGCTTCTGGTGTTACATTTTGATTTTCTAATACTTTACTTGCAATACCTGTTCCTTCTTTTGTTAGTCCATATAATAAGTGCTCTGTTCCAATATAATTATGTCCAAACTCAACTGCTATATCATTTGCAATTTCAAGAGCTGTTTCTGCTCTTTTAGTAAATTTATATGTCATAAATTACCATCCCCTTTCTATTGACTAATTATTTCTTTTATAACTTCTGCTCTTTTTATATCTCTATTATATACATCTAAAGTTTGTCCTATATATTTTTGAAGATTTGCAGGTTTTGTATATGTTTCAATTTTTTTAATTTTTGAATCATTTAATTCCTTAATTATTCCTAAATCCACTCCTAGTTTTACATCAGATAATAGTATATTACATTCTTTTGATGATAGCTTTTTACTGTTCACAAGTACTCCATAAGCTCTATATACTTTATCCTCTAATTCAATACCATTTTTTGTAAGTATTTTTCTTGCTAATCTTTCTTGTTCTATTACTTTATCTGTTATAATTTTTAAGTTTTTTATAACATCTTCTTCTGAAATTCCAAGTGATTGTTTGTTTGAAATTTGATAAATATCTGCTTGACTATTACTTCCTTCTCCATAAATTCCTCTAATATTCATATCAAAACTATTTACAACTTCTAATACTTTTCTAATATTTCCAGTTTTGCTTAATGCTGGTAAATGTACCATTACAGAGGCTCTTAATCCAGTACCAACATTAGTTGGACAACTTGTTAAAAACCCATATTTATTATTATATGAATATGGTATTAATTCTTCTAATTTTTTATCTATTTCAATTGCTAGATTTAATGCATTTTCTAGTTCTAAACCAGTTGCAAATATTTGTAATCTTATATGGTCCTCTTCATTTACCATTATACATATATTTTCATCATCATTAATTATTATTGCTCCTGTTTCGCTTTTATTATATGCAAATTCTGGACTTATTAAATGTTTTTCAACTAAACTTAATTTTGTTATATTATCTAAATCATTTAACCTTATTAATTTTAGTCCATATCCTAAGCTTATAATATTATTTTCCATTAATTGTATTATATTAATAGCATCTTTTTTTGTATATCTATTAACAAATTTAAATCCATTTATATTTCTAGCAAGCCTTATTCTGGTACTATAAACTACATCTGAATCATTTCCTGATTGTAAATACCAATTTAGCATATTTTTCCTCCTTTTATTCTTCTATTTTTTTTATTTTGTCTCTTATTTTTGCAGCATCTTCATATCTTTCATCTGCTATTGCTTTTTTTAAATCTTCTTGCAATTCTTTTAGTTTTTTGTTTTCGCTATTTTCATCAACTTCTTTTTCATTTTCAATATTTTTATTTATATTCTGGCTATTTATTGCTTTTCTTCCTAAATATTCGTTACTTCCATGTATTCTTTTTAATAATGAATCTATTTTGTTAGAAAACACATCATAACACTGTGCACATCCAAATTTTCCTTGATTAATAAATTCATCATATGTTAAATTACAATTATCACATTTTAATTGTTTTATTTGTTGAAATAATGGCATAAATTCTGGTGTATTATATGTTTCATCTTCTAATAATCCCCCTAAAAAGCTAGAAAAATTTATTGGCATATTAAAACTAATATTATCTAACCCTAATTCATGGCTACATTGTTCACATAACATCATCTCTTTTTTCTCACCATTAATTACTTCTGTATATTTAACATTTGCTTCATTTTTGTTGCATTTTTGACATAACATAAAACTTGCCTCCTTTTTAATTTTCTATTAAATTTAATATCATGTTTTTAAAAATACTTGCTCTTAAAGTATCTTTTATCTGCTGTGGCACTGTAAGTACATTATCACTTGTTGCTACTTTTAATAATTTTGCTTCTGTTTTATTTATAATATTATAATCTAAAAAGTTACTTATAAGTATATCTACTTCATTAGATGTTATAGTATTTTCCATACTAGTAATTATATGCATTAAGTAATTACCTTTAGTAATATTTACCTTTTTTATTCTTATATGTCCTCCACCACCACGTTTACTTTCTACATAATACCCTTGTGATGGTCTAAATCTTGTTGATATTACATAGTTTATTTGTGATGGAACACAATTAAACTTTTCTGCAAGCTCATTTCTTTGTATTTCAATATACTCTTGCTCTTCATTAAATAACTCTTTTATAAATTCTTCTATTATATCTGATATTCTCATTTAATCACCATCTTTGACTTTGACTTTCTTTGACTATGAATATTATATCACTATTTTTTTAAGATTCAATTTTTATTTTTCTCCTAATTTTATGTATTTAGTTTGTTTTTATTCTATATGCTTTTATTTTATCTCTTTTTCTTTTATTTGCTTATTTTTTCACTCTACTTCTATTATTTGTATTAAATATTAATTTAATACATATTTTTGTTTTTTTAGGAAAAACTTTAAATTAGATATTATTACCATTGGAGGTCTTTGTGAAAAGTTTAAAAGAAAGTTTAATACAACTATTTTTATATAAAGAACAGGATAATAATTATAATTTTATACTTCCTGAAAACAGTCAAGAAAAAAAACAAAATAAAAATTCAGAAAATGTTTCTCCTTTAGATGAAAAAACTAATCAAGATATTTATAATAGTTTAAATGTTAATATAGATTATATAAAAGTAAAATATAATACTCTTATTAATAGTGATATTATATTAAGAGAATTCAATTTAAATATAAAAGGAAAAGATTATAAAGCATTATTACTTTTTATTGATGGTATGATTGATTCTGAAAGTATTAATAATTTTATTCTAAAACCATTAATGCTTAATCATACCTCCAACTCCTCTTCTACTAAAGCTGCAATAACTAATAATATAAGTGTAAAAAGAATAAAAAAATTCAGCTTAGAAGATTATATTTATAATACTTTGATACCTCAAAATACAATGAAAAAAGAAAAATCATTTAAAGAGGTTTTTTCTGGTGTTAATATTGGTAATTGTGCTTTATTTATAGATACTTTAAATGTTAGTTTTATAATAGATGTAAAGGGATTTGAATCAAGAAGTATTTCAGAACCTAAAAACGAAATTGTTGTTCGCGGCTCTCAAGAATCTTTTGTAGAAAAATTAAGAACTAATACTTCAATGCTTAGAAGGCTTATTGATAACGAAAATTTAATTATTGAAAATACCTCTGTTGGAAAAGTTAGTAAAACAAAAATTGCTATTTGTTATATGAATAATATTGCAAATAATGATTTAGTTGCAGAGGTTAAATATAGAGTTAATAATTTAAACATAGACAACATAATATCTTCTGGTCAATTAGAACAGTTAATTCAAGACAATGGTAATTTATTCTTTCCGCAAATTATTGCTTCTGAAAGACCTGATAAAGCTGCTAATCATTTGTTAGAAGGTAGGGTTGTAATTATAGTAAGTGGCAGTCCTTATTGCCTTATAATGCCTGGAGTCTTTATTGACTTTTTAGCTTCCCCTGAAGATGTTAATTTAAAATTTCAATATGCAAATCTTTTAAAAACTATTCGTATTTTTGCTTTACTAATAACATTATTTTTACCTGGTGCTTATGTAGCAATTACAAACTATCATACTGAACTTTTACCAACTGAATTATTATTTACAATTGCCTCTTCTAGAAATGCTGTACCTTTTCCTGTTATTTTTGAAATATTATTAATGGAGCTTTCTTTTGAATTAATAAGAGAAGCTGGTTTAAGAGTTCCTACTCCAATAGGGCCTACTATACGGTATTGTTGGTGCTTTAATTCTTCGGAGAAGCAGCAGTAAGTGCAAATTTAGTTAGCCCTATCTTAATTATAATAGTTGCAATCACTGCTATATGTTCATTTGCAGTTCCAGATTTTTCACTTGGATTTACTTTAAGAATTTTTAGATTTTTATATATTATTTTAGGATATTTAGCTGGTTTTTTAGGAATTGCTATTGGATTATTTTCTCAACTTATAATCCTTTCAAGTTGCAATTCTTTTGGAGTTTCTTATTTAGCACCATATTTACCTGTAACTAATTTAAATACAGATGCTTCGTATTTTATGTCTCCTATGTGGAAAAGAGAAAAAAGAGCAGATTTTTTAAATACAAAAAAGCCTCGTTCTCAAGGTAAAATAAGTATGAACTGGAAATTCAAGAAAGGAAAATAATTTATGCATACATTACAAAAAATTGGAAAATTTGAAGCAATTTCTATAATTATAATAATTACAATTAATCAAATTATTTTAAATTTGCCTAATACAATTATTATGTCCACTGGTTCCTCTGCTTGGATAAATGTAATATATATTAGCATTATTGCTATTGCCTTTTGCTTATTAATATGTAAGTTGTTTAAACCTTTTCCTACAAATGATATTATAGATATATCTGAATATTTAGGTGGCAAAATACTAAAAACTATTATTGGTATTTTGTTTATTGTATTTTTTATTTTTATAGCTGGAATATTAGTTAGATATTTATCAAATAGCTTAAAATTGATTTACTTTGAAAGAGCTCCTCTTGTATTTTTATTACTTTTATTTTTTGCACCCATTGCTGTTGGAGTAAAATTGGGCATAAAATCCATATCTCAAGTTAATCTTATTTTTATGCCTATTATTTTATTTAGTGTTTTAATAATTATATTTTCTACTGTTAAAGACTTTATACCTCAAAGGATTTATCCTATTATGGGGTTTGGAATTAATAAAACATTTCTTACAGGACTCAATAATATTTTTGCTTTTAGTGGTTTCGCATATATTTACTTTTTAGCACCTATTTTAAAACATCCCAAAGAATTTAAAAAAATAGCACTTGTTTCTATAATTATTTCTGCAATATATATTTTTTTAAGTGTAGTTTGTCTATTAATGATATTTCCTTTTATTCCTTTTAGTGAAGAAATGCTTTCAGTTTATTTATTGACTAGAATGATTGAATTTGGGCGATTCTTCCAAAGAATAGATGCTATATTTATTTTTATTTGGATATTATCTACTTTATCATTTCTAACTATTACTTCTGGTCTTGTTACTCTTCTTTTTAAAAAAATAACACATATTAAAAATCATAAAGAGATGATTTATAGTGTACTATCTTTAATATTTAGTATAGCTTTAATTATTAAAAATATAGCTAATATAAAACTTGTTCAAAATACAGTTTTTAAATTTATAATAATTATTTTTATATTTATAATAAGTCCTTTAATATTGATATTTGCTAATTTAAAATTGAAAAGGAGAAAGTCTATTGAAAACTAAATTACTATTAATATTAATTATTATTATATGTATGTTTTTTCTTACTGGATGTTACAATGCAGAGGGCTTAGAAACTTTAGCATATGCAGTAGCAGTAGGAATAGATAAAGGAGAAAATAATAAAATAAAGCTGTCTCTTCAAATTGCCCAACTCACTAGTTCTTCTGAAAGTAGCGGTCGGAAGTAGCCAATCTCAAAATTCTACTATATCTAGTATTGATTGTTCTTCTATTGATTCTGGTATTGACTTGATAAATAGCTCTATTAGCAAAAAAATAAATCTATCCCATTGTAAAGCTATAATACTATCTGAAGAAATAGCTTATGAAGGAATTTCAGAATATATTTTTACTTTAGTTAACAATTTAGAAATACGTCCTGATTGCAATATTATAATTAGTCGTTGTAGTGCTTCTGATTATTTAGAAAATTCTGAACCAACCTTAGAAAGCATTTCCGCAAGATACTATGAACTTATTTTAAATTCTAGTGAATACACTGGTTATACTGAAAATATTACATTAGCAGACTTTTATTCTGATTTACTTAGCTCAACAACTCAAGCTCATGCAATATTAGGTGGAATTAATTCACCTGCTACTCAAACATCTACAAATGATATACCCGCTTATGATATAGAAGGAGCATATAAAGCAGATGAAACTCCCTTAAAAAATAATTCTTTAGTTGAAAATATGGGAATTGCAGTATTTAATGATGACAAATTAGTAGGAGAATTAGATGGAACAGAGGCTTTTTGCCATCTGCTTGTAGTAGGTAAGGTTGAAAGTGCTATTGTTGCTGTACCTAACCCTTTTAATTCAGATTCTGTTATCAGTCTATTTATTACTGCTACTAAAAATCCTAAAACCTCTGTAAAATTAATAAACGGCACACCTTTTGTTGAATGTAATGTAACTATTACTGGAAATATTTTATCTTTAGACGAAAATTTAGATTATACAAATCAAAACAATTTAAAACTGATTGAAAATTATACAAATTCATATTTAGAACAAAATATTTTGTCTTATTTTTATAAAACTTCAAAAGAATTTAAATGCGATATTGCAAATATAGGAAAACATGCTATAAAAAACTATCTTGTGTGGGAAGATTGGATACAATCTGACTGGTTATATAATTACCAAAATTCATTTTTTACTATTAAAGTAGATACAACTATTCAGAGTGGTCAATTGTTTACAAAAATTTAGATAATGCAAGAGTTCAACTACCCATGGTAAATTGTTCTATCATTTTACGAGCGAACTTAAGTATCGCCCATACACGGTAAAAATAATATTCGTTTAATTTCTAAACAGTATTTAAAAGGAAGTGTTAATTTGAAAATATTAGTATTTATTTTATCTTCAATAATATTTACAAAAACTTTAAGTTATGGAATTTTTGAAATAAAAAAAGAAAAAAACAAAACTGGCGGAATAGTTGTGATTTTTGTATCAATTGCCTCTCTTATATTACCTAATTTAATGGTATATATAAGAGGCATATAACAAACAAACTATTCAACCTTTTGCTTTATTTCATTATTTAAGAAACATTAACTATTATTTTAATGCCATTTTTATAACATATATAATATTCCTAAAATTATTGTAAGTATTATAAAAACTATACCTAAAATTATTGTCCATTTTTTTAGCATTCCTTCTTTTGTTCTTCCTTTATTTTTCTCATAAAAGCTTGATGAACTACTACCACCTACAACTGAACTTGATGCACCCTCATCATCTTTTGATTGCATTAGTGTTAATATTATTATCACTACACAATTTATCACATAAATTACTGTTATTAAACCTTTTAATATATCCACTTTACTTACCTCCAATTCAATTTAACTTTTATATTTTAGCACACTAAATATGAAAATACAAGTCCCATTTGGCACGTCTATGAATATTCTGTTACTAGATAGTGGTTTTCAAGTTTTAGAGACAGACTGTATATTTTTAAAAACCACTATCTAGTAACAATCTGACGTCCCCTTTGACACTAGCTTTTTTACTTTTTTTGTTGTATACTAATTATATGAAAAAAATAATTGTGGATAAAAAATATGATGAAAAAAAATTGAATACTTTTTTGCTTGATTCTTTTAATGGGTTAACATTAAATACATTATATAAGGCTTTAAGAAAAAAAGATATTAGGCTTAATAATGTAAAAATAAATGAAAATTGCACTGTTCATTCTGGAGATGAAATTACTATTTTTATTAATGATGAGTTTTTATATAAGAATTATAATTTGGATATATTATATGATGATATGAATATTGTAATTGTAAATAAACCAGTTGGAATTGAGGTTGTTTCTGAAAGTAAAACTGAAACTACTTTAACAAATTTACTTTGGGATTATTATAATTCTAATGAATATCCTCTTCCTTGCCATAGGCTTGATAGAAATACTTCTGGTTTAATTCTGTTTGCTAAAAATAAAGATTCTTTAGATATTTTATTGAAAAAATTTAAAAACAATGAAATTGAAAAACATTATAAGTGTACAGTTTATGGTGTTCCTCAAAAAAAACAAAATACTTTAGTTGCATATTTATTTAAAGATAGAAAAAAATCTTTTGTATATATTTCAGATTATTTCAAAAAAGGTTATCAAAAAATTGTTACTTCTTATAAAATATTGTCTGTTGATAATGTAAATAATACTTCTGTATTAGATGTTACTTTACATACTGGAAGGACGCATCAAATTCGCGCCCATCTTGCGCATATTGGATTTCCTATTATAGGTGACCGGAAAATACGGAAAAAATGAGATTAATAAAAAATTTAATAAAAGCACTCAAGATTTATGTAGTTACAAATTAAAATTTAACTTTAATTCTGATTGTGGTTTATTAGAATATTTGAATAGTAAAGAATTTGTTACTAGATAACAGAACTAAATCTGCTAACTTTAAAGATTATAAATCTATATATATTGCTAGAATATATACTATTTTAGAAACTAAAAGTTTTGTTCCTAGTAATTACAATGTTTTTACAATACATGAACCAAAGGAAAGAAAATAAGTGTCTTTCTCCCCCTATCCGCCGTGTGACTTAGAGGCCACACGGCAGGCTTTTTACTCTGCAGAATCTTTACTCAATACTAAATAACTAAATCCATTTTCTGACTCTCGCTCTACTTTATAGGATATATCAGAGCCCAGAAAAACTACCGGACGAGCCCCATAGGTGTAGTTATAGCTGCTGTCCACATAGCCGTTATAGTACACATAGTGCACGCTGCGAGGTCCACTGCTATATGGAGAGGCCAACCAGTAGCCGCCGTTGTTGTAGGTATATCCAGTTAATCCTGTTATCTTTTTTAATTGATCTAATTTAAATAATCCTGGAGCTGGCTCTGTCTCGATTGTTTCAGTCGAATTTATCGTTGTTGCCTCTGCTCTTGTATTATTTATTTCTGGCAATGTTAACATTCTTACTTTATCTGCGTTTCCTGTTAAGAATAAATTTCCTCCATTTGTATTTTCTTCTACACTTGTTCCTTCTTTTGTTACTGCTTTATACCAT
>JAUNSM010000099.1 GCA_030539215.1 Clostridia bacterium | reverse complement strand
ATAAATTTTACAGGAAAAGGAAAATTATATTGACCTCTTCCATATTTTGTGATATTATTTAATAAAATCGAATTGTCGAAAAATGTAATATTAAGGGGGGCGTTATATGAAATCAACTGGAATTATAAGAAGAGTAGATGAATTAGGTAGGGTTGTATTACCTATAGAATTAAGAAATAAATTTGGAATTACTGAAAAAGACCCTATGGAAATATATGTTGATGGTTCATCTATAATTTTAAAAAAATATGAGCCAAATTGTGTGTTTTGTGGAAGTTCAAAAAAACTTATAGATTATCAAGATAAATTAATTTGTGAAAAATGTGCTGAAAAAATTTCTAATTTGAAATTTAAATAAAAGAATAATAATGGACTTTGCAAAATATTTAAATATTTTGCAAAGTCCATTGTTGTTCTCCCATTAAATTTTATATAATAAAATGTTGATATATTTCATTTTTATTTGTTTTTCTATCTTTTGCTATTTTTTTTTTTATTTCTTTTTTTGCAGACTTTTGTGTTTCAGAATAGTTATATTGTTGTTCGAAAGTGAGAGTATTTAAATGTTCTTGTTGGGGGGTATTGGAATTATATTTATTTCCCTCAACAATAATAACAAATTCGCCTTTTGGTTCTTCTAATTGTTTTATCACTTCTGAGATTAGCCCTCTTATATATTCTTCATGTATTTTAGTTATTTCTCTTGCCAAAACTATTTTTCTATCTCCTACAATTTTTTGTATATCCTGCAAAGTGTTTAATAATTTATGTGGTGCTTCATAAAAAATTAAAGTTTGCTTAAACATTTTTACTTCTTCTAATTTTTCCTTTTTTTCTTTTTTATTTACTGGTAAAAATCCCATAAATAAAAATTCTTTTGTATTTATTCCTGAACAAATTAATGCATTTATTGCTGCACATGCCCCAGGAACAGGTATTATCTTAATATTATTTTCTATTGCCTTTTTTACAATTTCTTCTCCTGGATCAGAAATTGCTGGTGTTCCTGCATCAGAAACTAATGCGATATTTTCTCCATTTAATATTTTATTTATTAAAATATTACTCTTTGTTTTTTCATTTTGCTTATAATAACTAGTTAAAGGTTTTTTTATTTCTAAATAATTTAATAATTTTAAAGTATGTCTTGTATCTTCTGCAACAATTAAATCAACTTCTTTTAATACTTTTATTGCTCTTAATGTTATATCCTCTAAATTTCCTATAGGTGTTGCTACTAAATATATTTTTCCGCTCCATTTTTTCTCCTAACATTTTTTATTATATATTTTTAATATTTCTTTTGTATAACTTCCATCTTCATTATAAATAATTAAAGGTTTTTCAATTTTTAAAAAGTCTTTTCCTCCTTTTGTAGCTTTAATTAATATTAAATTTGGCTCTTTTCCAATTTTAGGATAAACAAACCTTATTTTTTTAGGCTCTAATTTATATCTTTTTAATGTTTCTATTACATCTATCAGTCTATTTGGTCTATGCACCATATAAATTGAACAATTACTATTTAATAAATTAGCTGAAGCTTTTACAATATCATCTAAATTGCACATTACTTCATGTCTAGATATTAACTGACCCTTATCATTACTTTGTAATCCCGTGTTTTTCTTCTTGTATGGCGGATTTGTAACAATAGCATCAAAACTATTTGCTGGAAATTTTTTACTTATTTTTTTTATATCTTCATTAATAATTGTAAATTTATCTTGCAAATTATTTAACTCAATTGACTTTTTTGCCATTTTATATACATCTGTTTGAATTTCTATTCCTGTTATATGTTTTAAACTAGTTTTAGCACATAATAAAACACTTATAATACCTGTTCCTGTACCTAAATCTAAAACATCTGCACCTTTTTTTATTTCTTTTGCAAAATCTGATAATAAAACAGCATCTATTCCAAAACAAAAGCCATTTTTATTTTGTATTATTTTTAGCCCTTTATATTCTAAGTCGTCTATCCTTTCATTTTCCTCTAATAAAATATTAATCCCTTCTTTTCGTAAACAATTTTTCTTTTTTTCATATTATATATTATCATAAATTTATATTTAATTTCAAGGAGTACCTAGATGAATAAAAACTATGTCGAAAGCAAAGAAAAAAAATTTAATTTTAAACAAAGAAAAGATTGCACAATTCGTTCTATTAAAGAAATAGAATTCTTTTTATGCAATCTTGATAAAGCATTAAAATCTCTTAAAATTTATAAGTTTTTAAAGTAATTACTCTCTAGTAAACACTTTGTTGAAACTTACACCTTCATCTGGAAATGCCAATTCTGCATTTCCATCAATTAAAATAACTACTTTGTTTATTTCTGTTAATTCTGTAACTGTATTTACTATTGATTCTATTATTATTTCCTCCTGTTCTTTTCCCAAATTTTGCCCTTCAATAAAATCTTTTGAAAAATCCAAATAAAGAATATCTTGTTCAATTTTAGCGCTATTTAAAATTACTTTTTCTGGAATTACTTTCATTAATTTTTCATTTTTAGGCCCTTCTATTAATAAATTAATTAATAATTCATATGGATTATCTATTAATAATTTTGCATCAATTTGCCTAGCTTCTGGCACTATTTCATATGTATCTGGGTCTAAAAAATATAATGTAATTACTGTTTGCCTCAATTGTTCTTCTGTAATTTCTTGCTCTGGAGTATATTCAAAAATAATCTTTGAAGATTTATTTTTTACATTATTATATATAACATATCCAATAATAATTATTATTAATACAAAAATTATTATTCCAACATACATAATTAATTTTTTATTTTTCATAAAGCCTCCTTTTATTTTTATTATTTAATAATATTTAAGACAAGTATTTTTAGAACTATTTTTTTTATTATTTATTTACGACCGTAATCTCGAGAGTTATTTTTCCCCTCTTTTCCTAAATAATTCTCAAATAGATTTAAAACACCATTATTAATTAAACCAGTAAACAAATGATTTGTCATTAGGAATATTATGGTAATGCGGTGAATATATATAGTTGAGTGTAATATTTAAAGGAGTTGACAGAATGGCTGATTATAAGAGACTGGTTTCTTATA
>JAUNSM010000002.1 GCA_030539215.1 Clostridia bacterium | reverse complement strand
TTTCTTTTAATAAATCTATATCTCGTAATATCAAATCACTTTTAGTATCAATAGATACACCAAAACCATACTTTGATATCAATTTTAATGCCCCTCTTGTTTGTTTATATTCTTTTTCTAATGGGTTATAAGTATCTGACATAGCACCAATACCAATAATGCCTTTTTTTCGTTTTTGGGAAAGTTCTTGTTCTAAAATACATAAAGCATTTTCTTTTCCTCTAACTGTATCAAAATTATCAATATGATAGCAATTGCTTCTACTATCACAATATATGCAGCTATGTGAACACCCTCTATATAAATTCATATTGTAATCAATTCCATACCACTCATTACCATATTTTACTTTTGAAAGTATAGTTTTTGCATTTATAAATTCCATTTTATCCCTCTATTAGTTTTGCAAATGAATTTGCGTTTAGTATTGTATTAGATATAAATTCTCCTTTATAAAAATTAGCCCAATTATTTAAAATACAAGGTGCATTTTTTGCTTTTTCTAATGAATCTATTTTTATAAACTCAAGTTTTATATTCTTTTCTTTAGCATAATCTGATAATTCTTTTACTTCATATTCTACATAAGGACATTCATTACTGTAATAAATTGTAAAGTGTTGTTTATCTATTTTCATAGTTCTTGCAGTATCATTAAATTTAGGTGTTTCACTATTATCAAATTTTAATGCTAATAATTCATAATCTCCAATACTATCTACTACTTCAAAACCGTAATGTTCAAAAAATTTCTTTTCCCCTAAAAATGGCTTCTTTTTTTTAGAAACTAAAGTACAGATACCACTTTTAGCTTTTTCTTTTGAATTGTTTATTGCATATTCTAATAATTCTTTTCCAATTCCTTTTCCTTTAAAACTTCCTGCTACCCATAAGCAATAAATATATTCATAATTTTTACCACTAATCGGAACCCAAGCTGTTTCTATTGGCTCATATTCAATAAATATTTTCCCTCTTGCATCTAGTTTTCTAAATACATGTCCATCTTTTAATTTGTTTTTAATCCATTCTTTTTTACTATCTACACCTTCTTGATGTTTAGGATCGCCAATGGCACAACATATATGCTCCTCATCAATATTTTCAAATGTTAAATTTACATATTCGTTCATTTTTTAATTCCCCTTTCAATTTTTCTATTTGTTTAACAAAATATAGCATTCATTATCATAAATATTACCATTGTAGATTTTTTCTGCTTGTTTTAAAGTTCCTTCATATTGGAAATTATTTTTTTCTAATACTCTTTTAGAACGATTATTAAACGGATAGCAATATGCAGATATTAAATCTAATTTCATTTCATTAAATCCATATTTTATAACTGCTTGTACTGCTTCTGTCATAATTCCTTTTCCCCAATATTTTTCACTCATTGCATAACCAAGCATTCTTGCTTTATCATTTTCTCTTTTTGGATCATTTATTATTCCAACCGAACCTATCATTTTATTATTTTCTTTTAGTATTATTGCAAATACTCCTTCTTGATTAATAAATATTTGTTTTGCTATTTGTGTTGTTTCTTACATAGTTTCGTGTGGTTTCCACCCAGCATTTGGTCCTACATTGTTTTCTTTTGAATACTGATATATATCTTTTATATCACCTGTAGTTATTGTTCTTAATATCAATCTTTCTGTATTTATTATCATATTTCCCTCTCTATAATTATTACACACTATTTTGTGCTGTTAATAAACTCATCAATATTTTCTGTCCTAATATCTATATATTTATCCGTATTACCATCTAAAACAAGTCTCACATACATTGGCTTTTCGTCCTCACTTGTTCCACCTATCATTAGATCATATTCACCTTCTATTTCATAATATATAATTCTTAGACCGCTACCTATTTCCTTACCTTTATAATCCTTAAAGTCTGCCCATGAAACCTCATCACCTTTTTGTGCAATTTGTTTAACTTGATTAATTGTTAAACTTTGATTCAACATATTTGTTTTATTAATAATGAAAACTATTATCCCACATATAACTAATAACAAGCAAACACAAATTATTATCTTAATAATACTTCCATTTTTCTTAATTGTTTTCTCATCCATCTTCATAATATTCTTCCTTTCATACTAAATTAAGAGTTTTAGCTAATAGTAATTACATCTTTTTTCTTAGCACTATTGCAATAAAATTCAAGTATTTAGAAGCTCCTGCTTCAATTGCCTTCCTATCATTTATAGCATATTCATTATTACACATTATCCAATCATTCCAGCATTCCTCATTGCTTTCCATTTCATGTATTGAAATAATGTCTGCGCCTTTTGCTTTAGTCATTATATTCTCCCAATACTCTACATCATGAATATAATCTAGCTGTTCCGGAGTCCAAGATAATAACAGTTCTTTATGAATATTATCATGACAATCTTTTTTCATTCCCGGAACAACTATATGAATATATCCTCCCTTTTTAACATATGGTAAAAGTTTTTCATCTAGATAACGATCATCTCTACCAAAATAATTATATGAATCAGTACTTACGACAGCATCAAAAAACTCTTTTTCATACTTTAAATCTGTTGCATCTGCTTTTACAGGAATAATTTGTTCGTCAGTTAATCCCATCTTTTCAAAAAACTTTTTATTTTCACCTGCATCGCTCCATAAATCTGTGGCATACACTTTAAATCCATATTCTTTTGCTAAGAATACTGATGTTATACCTTGTCCACTACCTAAATCCATAACAATAGAACCTTTTGGTATCTTGTTACCTAGCATAAGTTCCTCTTCAAGTTTTAGTGGATTAGGACCCATAATTTTTTCATTGACTAAGTCTATGTTATATTTTGCTGTTTTTATATATTTCATTTTAGTATCCCCCCATTTAATTAGACTAGGAGGTGATGCTATTACTATTTACATCACCTTTCCTATATTATTTGTTAATTTCATAAATATAATAATCGCAAATGGTAGAAACCATTTTCCCTTGATTTACTTCATGAGTTCTCTTGAAGTTACATTTTTCTAACAGTTTTATTGATGCAATATTTTGTTTATCTACGTCAGACCATATGGTTTTAATCTCAGTATTTATAAAGCACCATTTTACCATAGTATTTACTGCTTCTGTTCCAATACCTATATTATGATATTTTGGATTTAATCTAATTGCAACTTTTGCCTTTTTATCTCTTTCAATGAGATAAATGTAAATATCACCTATAACTTTTTTATTTTCTTTTAATTCAATTCCTAAATGGAAACTTTTACTTGGTTTTTCTGGCTTTTCAAATAGTAATTCTGGTTTTAAATCAGCTTTACCAGGATTCTTTCCCCAAAAAGTATATATTTCTTTATTAGGAGTCCATTCTCTTAAATCTTCTACATCCGTTTTTATTAAAGGTCTTAAAATAAGTCTTTCGCCTTCAATTATTGGCTTATTATTTATATAATCTTTTAGCATAATACCTCCTAAAAATTAAATACATCTTCCCAGTTAAATTCTCCAGATTTTTCATAGCAATCAGGCCAATTTTTACACCACTCTGGCATATCAGGATTTTCTACTCTATCAATGCTTGGAATATATGGTTTTATATCTAATACAGGTGTATTATTAAATGCATCTATATATGGAATATATAGCACACCATTTTCTAAATCCACATTTTGCAAGTAAACAGTTTCTATTCCTATAGGATTTGGTCTAAATGGAGTTCTTGTCGCAAATACTCCTAATTCTTCAGGTCCTTTTTTATATGGCTTATTTTCAATAATTAAATCTCTATTATCTACCTTGTCAAACCAATATACCACTTGTATATATTTAAAATCGCTTATTCCTTTTAAAGCATTAACATACTCCTTGTTTATCTTAATTTTAAATCCATTGTCTGTTTCAATATTGCCAATTACTCTTAATTCTAAATTATTCATATTATCATTCCTTTCAATATTTTTATGACGTCATTAATATTATTATAATAAGTATTATTTATACTTCAAGGGTTTTTAAAAAATTTTTTATATTTTATTTAAAAAAGCAAAATTTTAGCAATGCCACCCATCTGCTCTATAACTTGTAATTTGTTATTATTTATTTAATAAATCTCTACAGGTATTTATTACTATTTCTTTTAATATATCCTTATTATCTATATTATCTACTAAAAACATAGGTTTTGCACCATCATAGGGTATTTGCTCTTGCATATTATATTTTTTATTGCTATCCACTATCTTTACAAGTAATCTATCATCATAAATACCACCAAACAAAACATTATTATTGTAAAGTAAGTATTCTCCCATCATCGACTTATAACTTATATTTTTTAATAAATCTAATTGTTCCAATACAAAATTCTTATATTCTTTTGTTGTCGCCATTATATTCACACTCACTTTCAAATTACTATTTGCACAACAAAATAATATCACATTACTACTCACTTTTCAATGTTTCACTTCTGCATAAATACTGATTTATAAATTATTCTAATTAAATTATGCTTTCATTTTTATTTAGTTTTAATAATTTGATATATAATATTTGATTTATTTATTGAAAAATGTGCATTTCATATTTATTTTTGCTCATTATTGAAATATACCTATTTTGTATTGTACAATTAATATGTGTATAAAGATTATGATATAACTTTTGTTATATCTAATCTCCAGGTAAATATTTTACTATCTGGAGCATAACTACTATAATTTAGATAGTAGTAGTATTTCTGTATTATTTATATAATGCAGCATATTAAGGGATATAAGCCAAATAAATATAATAGTTTATTTATTATGCTAAAAATAAAGAAAGTATAAAAAGAAATGCCCCCATTTTCTTAAACTACTTTCTCTTTTTTTGTCCCTAAAAAGAAAGGAGGATTTTTTAATAATAAATCTTTTATGCACAAATTTAATTGAAAGGATTTGAAGAAAAATGCAAACTAGATTTGTAACTTTACCTATTGCAGGAAGTATTAGACACGGAGAGCAACAAGAAAGAAACGGAACAACAAAACCAGTTGAACTTGGTCATTTTGTTGCTAAAATTAAAGATACAGCTATGGTAAACATCCACAGAAAATTTAATACAGTATATAATCAAAGCAAAATTCTTAATATTCAATTCTTTGATGAGGAACCGTTAACAATAAAACTTGTGCGATATAATCAAGGTGGTACTGCTTGTTATTGTTTAAATGGAGAAACAAAAGGCAAAGAAAAAGTACAAAAAAAATGGGTAGAAAAAGATTGCAAAGAAGAATGTCAATATAGACAAGGCATAAGACCTCAATGTAATCAAGAAGCTACACTTAAATTTTTAATTCCAGAGGTAAGTCAAGATAGAATTTGGTATGTTAAGACAAAAAGTTTTTACAGCATTCAAAATATATCTTCTTATATCAATCTACAAAAACAACTTGGTAATTCACTTATTGGTCATTACAAATTATTTCTTAAACCTAAAGAATCAATTATTGATGGTAAAACTTTTAACAACTTTGTATTAGACATTGTAAAAGATGACGTTTTAATTCCTGAAAATACACCTCAAATAGAAGAAAAACCTTCACAAATAATACCAGCACAAGTTAAAGATAATACACAAAACACTACTTCTGTTGAATCTTCTGAAGAAGTTAAGAAAAAACAAACTAAAACAGCAAAACAAAAATCAGAACCTAAACCTAAAATTGAACATATTGACGAGCCAAAAAAAGAACAAACTACTTCTTCTGAATCAAAACAAGATACGACAATTTCTGACAAAAAATTTCAAGATGATTTTGAAAGATACTATATCTTATTAAGTACAGGAACTGTATTAATAGATAAAAAAGGAAAACCTACTGAATATTTAGAGGGAACTTTCGTAAATAAAGATGAAAAAGAAGTAAAAGCACTTTTGCACCCTAACTTTGCAAATGAATTTAAAACATGTGAATTGGGTAGTCAATTTTTACTAGATATTCAAGAAGTATCTGGCAGAAACTATGTAGTAAACTATGAGTGTATTCAAAAATATGAAAAAGAAGCAGTATAAACTGGAATTTACACTGCTTTTGAAAGGAGTTTTTCTATGAAAAGAATCAAAAATATTTTCATAAAACTACTTCTACTTTTTATAATCATTGCCTTAACAATAATTACTAAACTATATAATATTATATATATCTTTTTATCAAAAAACAAGTTGAACATAAAAAAAGTTTTTAATCGTATAATGCAGATTACTGTAAGATTAAAGGAGCTTTGTTATGAACAACAAATTTAAAATTAATCAAAAAGTTTTAGTAAATGGTTATGGTAAAAATGAGAATGAATTATATGTTAATAAAAAAGGAAAAGTTATCGAAAAAGATGACTTTTTTTTAGATTATAATATTGCATTTTCAAAAATAAAAAGTGATTGGTTTAATGAAAATTGCTTAAAAGCAATTAGAAATTATAAGAAAGGAAACAAAAATTTATGAAACTTATATCTTTAAAACTAAAAGGTTTTAGAAAATACAAAGATGAATTACTAGTTAATTTTAGCAATGAAACATATATTACTGGTGGAAACTTTAAGGGTAAAACAACTATTGCTATGGCAATTGTATTTGGATTTCTTGGAACAAATTTAAGGGGCAATGAAAAAGAATGCTTAATTAATAGAGATTCTAAAGATTGCTATGTGGAACTATCTTTTGAAGATAATAATGGAGAATTGCATAATTTAATTAGATATAAGCACAAAACATCTAGTAAGGACAACTTTATTTCATTAGATGGCAAAATTGTTAAACAAGCAGATTTAATTAATTTCTATCATGATAAACCTTTATTCTTGGCAATTTTTAATCCAGATTATTTTAGAGATTTTGAACCTGCTAAACAACGAGAACTTATTGATAAATATTTACCTAATATTCCATTTGATACTATTTTAAATACTCTTTCTGAAGATGAGAAAAAGAAAATTACTGTTAAACATAATAATATAAGACTTTTTATAAAAGATACTGAGAAAGAGATTAAAGAAATTCAAAATGACATTCTACTTAGACAGGGTAAAATTGAATATGCTACAAAGCTTGCAAGTGAAGATGTTATGAAAGAAAAAACATTTGATAAAACTGATGAGGTTTCTTTATTAGAACAAGAATTAGACTTTATTAAGAAAAATAACAAATTTGAAGACAAAGAAAAACTACAAAAACAAATTGGAGAAAAGCAAGCAGAAGAATTAAATCTTGAAAACAAACTAGATAAAATTAAAGATAAAGGTTCGAGATTAAGAGCTTCATATAATTCTTTGCAAAATGATACTACTTCCCTTTGCCCTACTTGCAGACAACCTTTAAATATTGTTTCAAAACAGGTGGCTTTAAATGAAAAAAGGAAGGAAATGTTTGAACTTGCTGATGAAAAAAGTAGTTATGAAGAACAAATTAAAAACATCAAATTTGAAATAACAAAATTAAAAATGAATTTCTATGCACTTGGTGCTTCTCCTAATGTTTCAGAAAATGCCAGAATTGATGAAGTATTAGCACAAATTGAAACATTAAAAAATGAACAGCAAGATATCTTAAATTATAATAATGAAGTTCTTCTTAAAAATAAAAGTATTGAACAAGCAAAAAGTGATGTCTCGGCAATACAAAAAGAAATATCTTTACTAGAAGCTGAAATACAAAATCTTAAAATTCAAGCAGACATTGGTAGAAAACTTTATTGTGCAAATATTCAAGAGAAAATGAAAATTGCAGACCAATATATGCCAAATGCTAGAATTAAATTCTATGAGCTTATAAAAAGTACTGGTGAATTGAAAGATTGCTTTGTTATTACTAGAAATGGTGAGGAATTTTCCGATTTATCAAGGTCATTAAAGTTTGTTACAATGCTTGAACTATGTAATATGCTAAATAAAATTAGTGGACTAAACATTCCCCTACTTATTGATGATTCAGAAAGTTACACTGATTTTGATTTTAGATATGAAGATTACAATACTCAACTTATTATTATAAGAGCATTAAAAGGAAGAACATTAAGAGTTTCAAAACAAGAAGAAAAACTTAAACTACCTACATCACTTATTACAAAAAAATATAACTTAAATAAAAAGCAATATGTATGTGTTGCTTAAGTATTAAATTAGATGGATCTATCTAGGTCCATCTAAAATTTTATTTTAAAGGAGATAAATACTTATGACAAGAAAAATTAAATCAATATTAGTAATGGCTGATAAAGAGCCACAAATAGTTAGAGTACCTGCAGAAAGGAAATTCTTCAAAGGACTTATTGGAGATGATTTAAAAATTTCAAGACTTAGTGATAATACCTATTTAATTGCAAATAAAAATGCTAGACTAGATGATTTTAATAGGTTTTTAAATGGAGATATTATTTTAGGCACATTTATTATTATCAAGATGAAAAAAGATAAACCTTCATCTTTCACTAAAAAAGAAATTAGAAAATACTCTAATACTTTTAAATTGAGAAGACATCAAAAGAAGATACTTTTATGTAGAGAAATATTTTTATCACAGTATTACTTAAACAGTAAAAAGCAAATTGCTTAAAAATAAGAACAAAGAAAGGAATTAAAAATTATGAATAGTTATGAAAGTGTGTGCATTTTAGCACCAAATTATACTAACGAACAAATATCTAACATCATTGTAAAAATTCAAGATAAGATTAAAAAATATTCTTTTTCCCCTATAAAAGTTGAAAATCTTGGGAAGAAAAAACTTGCTTACGAAATAAAAAATAACAAAGAAGGAATTTATTTAGTAATTCATTTTAAAGCTAATACCGGTTTTATTCACATATTAGAACAGTTTTATAAGGTTACTGAAGAAATTATCAAATACATAATTGTAAAGGAGGACATAAATAATGAATAAAGTAATTTTAATGGGAAGACTAACAAAAGAACCTGAAATTAGATACACCCAAAGTCAAGCAATGGTAACAAGTTTTACACTTGCTGTTAATCGTAAATTTGCAAAAGAAGGTGAAGAAAGGCAAACAGATTTTATTAATATTGTTTGTTGGAGTAAAGTCGCAGAATTCGTTAGTAAATACTATAAAAAAGGTCAACAAGTTGCTATTGTTGGTAGATTACAAGTCAGAAATTATGAGGATGATACTGGAATGAAGAAATTTATTACAGAGGTTATCGCTGAAGAAACATATTTTGCAGATAGTAAAAAATCTCAAGATGATATGTTATCAACCTTATCTTATCCAGTTTCTGTTGATACAAATTTAGATGAATGTACATCAGATGATGATTTACCATTTTAATGAAAGGAGAACTTAAACTATGAATAATCAAAAAATTGTTGGAGTTAAATACGAAGATGAATATGCTTTCAAAACTTTTAATGGTAGAATTTACAGCTACTATACTTCTCTTCCCCTTGCTGTTGGTGATATTGTTGAAGCACCTACAAAAAATGGAATAAGTATTGCAAGAGTTGCTAAAATTGATATTCCAGAAGAAGAAGTATCTAGTTTTAAAGATATTCTTAAGACTATAACTGTTAAGCTAGATAAGAATCTCTTTTTACTTAAAAATGAATTAAGAGCAGTTATATAACAATAATTAAATATTATTATATGAATAAGGTTATCAATATTGATGACCTTATTCTTTTTACAAGTTTTATTGAACAAAGAAAGGAAGTTTTTATTATGGAAAAAACACTATTTAAAAAATATTCATTACAAATGGTTGCAGAAACCAATACCAAATATACATCCCCAAAAATAAACAAATTCAGTATAAAAAACTCTATTGCTGTAGTAGATATAATAAATACAGTATTTCACTTAGATAAGCAAGCAGAAGAATATTGCATTCTTTTATGTTTAAATTCTAAAAATTTTATTAATGCTGCATTTGAAATATCACATGGTAATTGTAATAGTGCAATACTTGAAGTTGCTAATGTATTAAAAAGAGCATTAATTACAAATTCACCAAAAATAATAGTTGCACATAACCATCCTAGTGGAGATAGTACTCCTAGTAAAGCAGATTACTCATTAACAGATAGATTATATGATAGTGCTGAATTACTTGGTATTCAACTTATAGACCACATTATAATAGGAAATGGTAATTATAATTCATTATTATCTTCTAAGAAAGAAGGTGTTTTATTATGACAGGTGTTGAAAGATTACAAGAATTATCACTTGCAGAAAATGATGTAAATATATCAAAAATAGTTGATTATCTTATAACAAGGCCTGATTTAGATAATTTTTATTTAAGTGAAGAAAAATCGCTTAAACAAATGATGAAGGTAATTACTGATAAAGCTAAAAAATCAGCTGTTAATAATTGTGCAATGATTGAAGATAAAGTAGTTTATGTTTGGGCTGTTATGTACTTTATAACATCAAATGAAAAACTTGGTCTAAACAAAATAGAACCAGAAGTCAAAGTTGAAACAAAAAAAGAAGAACCAAAACAAGATGAAAAGAAACTCAAAGATACTTCTCAAATAAATATGTTTGAGGAGGATTAAGATATGGGTTATATAAGAAAAAAATATCAAGAACTACTTAGTATCATGGACTATACTTGTGGGCTCCCTTCCAACTGGGAGTCCTTTATAAATACTCAAATATTGCACCATAACATAATTATTAAAAGTTCAAAGAAATGTATTTGTACTAATTGCAAACATGAATTTAAAACAAAAAAGAAAGTTAATCAATATGAAAAATGCCCTAACTGTAAACAAACATATTTAATCAAAAGGTCTAATTTAAAACATTATGACTTTTATGATAATCTAATATTATTAGATAAAGTTGAAGATGAACTTGTACTTAGATATTTTGATTTATGGTCTAGTTATGACAATAAAAATTCATACTATAGTTTTACCCCTTCTTATGTTGAATATGCTAGAGTATTTATAGATGGACAAGAAGTTGTAAATGAAAGAATGGCTAAATGTCAATGTCATATTTCTATAGGTCACTGGCAAGATGAAGGAAAATGGAGAGAATATACTAGACATTACGATTTTGGGAAAAGAGGAATAGTTTTTGCTGATAATATTAAACAAATTCTATCAGATACAAAATACAAGTATTCTATGATATGGGAGTTGGTCAAACATACTGGATATGTTAATCTTGAAGATTTAATTTCAGATAGTATCACCTACCCTAGTTTTGAATTCTTAGTAAAATTAGGATTATATAATTTAGCATTGGATGCAAGATACATAAATCAATCCGGTAATTTTGAAAACAGATTTAAAGTTTCTAAAGAGTTTTTGCCATTTATGAAAAAACATAATATTACCTATAAACAACTTGAAATACTTCAATTATTAAAAGAACCTGATGTCAAAAAGGTTAATTATCTACTTAAACACAAACAATATTGCTTAGAAGAAATTTGTGAGTACATACCTGTAAATACTTTTATAAAATATTTGAAAATGCGCAAAGGTAAACTTGATCAAAGCATGTATTGTGATTATTTAAAATTTGCTAAGACTTTGGGATTTGACTTAAAGAATAAACGATATGTATTCCCTCAAAACCTAAAAGAAGAACATGATAAACTACAAAAGCAATATAAACTTCATAATGAAAAAATACTTGATGCTGCTATTGCAAAAAGATATGTTGATTTATCTAAAAATATCTTTATTGATGATAAGTATATAATTATTCCTGCTAAAAATGTTAAAGATTTAATTCAAGAAAGTAATCAGCAAAATAATTGTGTAAGAACATATTCTGAAAAATATGCAGCAGGAACTACTGATATTTATTTTATGAGAAAAACTAGTTCTCCCAAAAAATCATTAGTTACAGTTGAAGTAAGAAGGAATGTTATTGTTCAAAGCAGAATTAAAAATAATATGTCCCCTGATAATAATCTAAAGGAATTTTTACAAAAGTGGCAAAATAATGTATTAAGTAAAGTTAGTGCTTAATTTATTTATGGAAGGAGTAATACAAAATGCACAAATTAGATTTTGAAGAAGTGTCTAGGCATATTAGTATTCTGAATGTAGCATACCATTTGTGTTTAGAAATTATTGATAAAAAAGGTTATGAAATTAAAGCTATATGTCCCTTTTGTCGGTTATAACAAGAACTCTAAAATACCTACTTTAAGTTTAAATGCAACTAATAATAAATATTGTTGTTTTCGTTGTGGTGCAGGAGGTTTTTCTATTGGGTTATATGCTAAAGTTAAGGACATTGATACAAAAGAAGCTTTCAAAGAATTACTTGCAAGAGAATGTTTTTCTACTGATAAATCTCATATTGCTATTAGTCCTATAAATGAAATTGCTGATATAGAAACAAGAAATGTAGTTTATAGCACATTTCTTAATATGCTAAAACTTGAAAATAATCACAAACAATATTTAGAAGAGCAGGGCTTTTTGCAATGTTCAATATCTGAACAACAATATAAGTCAATTCCTAAAAAATATATTAAAAGAAGACTTGTTTGTAGTTGTCTATCAAGGAAATTTAATCTTGCAGGAATACCTGGATTTTATCAAGAAGAAGATTTTAAATGGAATTTCATTGCACCTCGAGGCTTTTTTATTCCTGTTTTTGATAAAAATAATATGATACAAGGATTATCTATTCATTTAGATAAATCTTTTAATAATTGCACAGATATTTGGTTTTCTAGTACAGATAAAATTAATGGAACTGGAGCAAAAAATTGGATTATAAAAAACAATATTAATAATGAAACTACTAGTGTTATATTAACTGATAATTTATTGTTAGGAAATCTTATAAAAGAAATCTTAAATGTTCCTATAATAGCATTTTCATCTATTTCTAATTCTTATATAATTTTAAAAGAGATTGAAGAAACAAATATTGAAAGAATCATTTTTACTATTAGACCTAAAGAAAAAAGTCAAAATTTTGATTATATTATTCAAAGAGTTTTTAAAGATTTACTTCCTTTGGGTTATAATTTAGATGTTAAATATGTAAATGATTATACAGATATTCTTAAAGATAATTTTTGCGAATCCTTAATGCTTAAAATAGCTAAATAAAAGATAAAAAAAATACCCTACTCCTTAATTTGAAGTAGGGTATTTTTTATTGAATTTATGAACTTGCAGCTCTCTTATACTCTATGTTACAGAACTTAGTACCTCCACTCCAGGATAGGTACAGTATAGATAAGGTATATCACTTTCTATTTTATCTATCATTTCATCATCTTTAAATAATAATATTAATTTATCACATGACCAGTTTGCTGGTTTATTTTTTATTATCTTTATTATTCCCTTTTCATCCTCTTTTTCTGTAACAATAATATAATATACTAAATTGTCTTTGCTTAAAAATGTTAAGCTAATAGGATAGAAATTTTTATAGAAACTTTTATATCTATTTTTATATTCGCAGAGTACATCAATGCTTGCAATGACCTTTTCATCAATACTTTTTTGTTTATGAACAATGATATTCCCCTTTTTACTTATGAAATTGTTATGTAAAATATTTTTGATCATATTATTATTACAATCGAATAGCTTTTCTAATTGTTCTTTTGTACAACATCCAAAATCTTGTATGAAATTTATTATTTTTAATTCTTTATCTTGATAATTATACATCCTTTTAACCTCCCAAAAAAATAAAGCCCATTATTGGGCTTAAAATTATTAATCTGTATCTATATTAATTAGTGCACCATTTTCACTATAAGTTTTTTTATCAGTAATATTTCCATTTTCATCATAATAATAAATTATTGAATCAGTTCGTGGTATTTTATGATATTTTCTAAACTCTGGAATTTTATAATTATCATAATCATAAAATTCTTCTATATATTCTTTTGTTTCATGGTATGCAAATATATTATAGTCCTTATAATAATTAATTTCTTTTCTTAAACGATTAGATACATGTTCTACTCCACAATATTTAACTCCATCTATCTCTTTAATAATTGTTGTCTTTATAATCCAGCATAACAAAAATAATTCAACCAATGTCACTGCTGAAATTATTACAGTCCATAATATAGTTAAAATACATTTAAGCTGGTTGTTTTTAATTGTTTTTAATAAAAACATTCCTAGTAAAAAAATTCCTACTGGAATCATAAATGAAGCAAGCCATATAAAGTCAGATCTTAAATGCCAATCATAATTACTAATAACTTTGTTTATAATAAGTATTATAATTCCTACTAGTATTAACAATATACTAAAAATTATCTTTTTCTTCATCTTAATATCTCTCCAAATTACTATTTTCACTGCTATATATTATCACCAAATCAAATAATTATCAAGTAATTCTTTTACTTTATAAAGTTTATAAATTTTTTTATTCATACAATTATTCTTTTTAAAATTCCATAAATTAGTTTCTTTTTTTCTTGTATTTCAGTAATTCTAACTAGAACTTTATCAAATAAGTGTGGAATATTATTAAAATTAGCAGGTACTCTTGCAAGACAGGTTACTTCTACATTATCAATCTGCACAATAATTCCACTTTTCTCTCTAGGATATCCTATTACAACTCCTGTATATTCTCCATTCTTTGTTATATATTCTCTTATTTTTTTATATGGATTTTCTATTAAATCTTTTGCAGATAATTCAATAATATTCTGTTCTATGTCTATTTTCTTTACTCTCACAATTAAACTATCTCCAACTGAATAACATTCTTTTGCATTTACAATAAAGGTATGTTTTAGATTTTCTACTGATATAATAACCTCTTTTCCATAACAATCAACAATAATATATTTTCTAGCAGTTGCAACAATTCTAACTTTAATAGTGTCATTCTCTTTCATTTTAGGCAGTTCTAGCTGACTTCTGAGTTCCATTGCCAATGTCCTACTTGCTATTGCTATATTTGATACTGAATCAGTTTCAATTACAATAAAATCAATTTCAGCATTTAGCATACCTCTAATTAATGATTTATTCTCTTTTTTCAGATTTAAATGTGAAATAGGAATTAATATTTTTATTTTGTTATACCATACAATAGCACAAGGAATTACTCTGTTTTGCAATTTATAGTATTCGTCCTCAATTCCTGTTATTCTACCTGTAAGTATCCTTTTTTCTTCTTTACTTCTTAAGATTTCATTCAAATTTTCCAATATAACTCCCCCTTAAAAAAGCATCTACATTAAAGTAGATGCTAATTCTTTTTAATTTCTAAAATATCACATATATTTATATTTGTTTCATCAATTTTTATCTTTCTTTTATTATAATCAATATTTGTTACAGTTCCTGATATTTCAATATATTGCTTATTTCTATAATACTTAATTCTTGTATATGTGCCTTTTTCTAATGCATTTAATTTATTTCCTAGTTCTTCTAATGTAGAATCTGATAAGTCTCTTTTTTCTTCATATTCTATTTCTTTTTTTCTTAATTCTTCTTGAAGACCTTTTAGTGCATCAAAGGCCATAAATTGCTTTGCTCTATCTTCTCTATTCACTATTGTGTCCTCCTATCATTTTGTTTCTTGCCATAGCAGTTGCACACTCTTGCAGATTCATTCCTCTTAATATTGCATTCTTTCCCATTTTGCTTTTTACAGAATTTATTGCTAATTCTATTTTTCTTTCTTTATCTTCCTGTTCTTGATTTACAAATAGGTTAAGTTGTACAGCATCTGGAGCTGTTACTTTTGAAAATGTTATACCTATTCTTCTTATTGGTAAATTTTTATCTACTTTTGTATCATATATTTTCATAAATGCTTTTGAAAGTTCTGTATATGTATTAGTTTGTGTTAGTAGTTTTTCTGTTCCTTTTGTAGCAGAAAGCATATCTTTTGAATATCCAATATATAGTCCAACACAATCTGTTACAAGATTTGAGCCTATTAATCTCAAACTACCCATTTCTACCATTTCATTTAATACAACCCTTGCTTCACTAAATGAATAATCTCTAAAAAGAATTTGACTATTAGAAAGAGAATTATTTTTTGGTTTATAATTCTTTATATCTTTTATAGTACAATTTTCTCTACCCCAAGCATGGTCAATAAGTAATTCTGCATTAATTCCAAATTCTTTGAATAGTCTTTTTGTATCTGCATGTGCCACATCATACATATCATATAATCGCAATTTATTTAATCTTCTTTCAGTGCCAATGCCTACTTGCCAAAAATCTGTTAATGGTTTATGATGCCATAATTCTTTTTGATATTTTTCTTCATCTAAATATCCTATATTTGTTAATGAATGTTTTGCTGTTATATCAAGTGCTATTTTTGTTAAATATAAATTTGTACCGATTCCAGCTGTTGCAGTTAGTCCATATGTTTTGTATATATCATTTAAGATAAGATTTGCTAGTTCTTCAGCATTTTTATGATAAAAACTTAAATACTTAGTAACATCTAAAAATGCTTCATCTATTGAATACACATGAATATCATCTTTAGAAATATACTTTAAATAAATTGAATAAACATTTGCTGCATATTCAATATATTTTTTCATTCTTGGAACTGCTGTAATATATTTTATAGTTGGTGGTATCTCATAAACTCTACATCTATTTCTTACACCTAACATTTTCATCTTTGGAGTTACTGCTAAACATATAGAGCCTTTACCACGTGCAGGGTCTGCAACAACAAGGCAAGTTGAAAATGGATCTAAACCTCTCTCTACACATTCGACAGATGCAAAAAAAGTTTTTAAATCAATACACAAATACATTTGTTGCACTTTTATCACACTCCTACAAAAAATATTTTGTAAATATTATAACATTTATTTTTTATTTTGTAAACATCTGTTCGTTGTATTTTATATAATAAAAGCAAATAGTTTAATTACCTGCCTTTATTATATGTGTTTCTATTTTTTAAAAATGGTTTCACTTTTTTTAAATTATATCATAAAAAAATTACTCTATATTTCTATAAAGTAATTTCTAATGAAAAAAAGTTTATCTATTTTAATAGTTTACATTTTGAACTTCATATTTTGTTAAATCAGGCATTGTAACATCTTCATCTGTTACTTTATTAAATTCATATTTGTATTCTTGAATATTATCTCTTTCTTCTTTTACGATATCAGTTCCTGCAATAAATATTTTTTCACAATTTTTATTAATTTCTTTTATTGTTAGTCCTGTTTCTTTATCAATCCAAGTTTCATGAATTTGAGGATTTTCGAATTGATTTTTTAAGATATAATATTCTTTACCAATACTAAATGTACTTGTATCAATTGACATATAAAAAGCTGTTCCTAATTTTATAAATAGTTTTTTTCTATTGTCGCTAGAACTATCATTAAATAATGAGTTATTTAGAATTTGTGTATTTTCACCTTTTTCAATAGTTACTTTATTATCAGCAAATGTGTATCTTTCATTTGAACCTTCAGTAGCATAACTTATATATTTAGTTTCTATTCCATTATCTGAATATATCTCCCATACAGATTTATATTTTCCATCTTTAAAATATTCTTTAAGCACAGATACTCCATCCTCGTAAAGCATTTGCCTTGTTTCTTTGTAATAATTGTTAGTTTGTAAAGATTTTTCTGCTTTATTATAAACACTATTTATTTTAATAAATTTAATTGTGTATAAAATTAAAAGAATAAAAAATATTATTCCAATTGCAATAAATATTGATTTAATTTTATTTCTTCTTCTTATCTTTTTTAAATAATCAATTTCTTTCTTTTGATTATCTTCTATTTCTTTTATATCCTGTTTAATATCATTTAATTTTTTTTGACATTCATTGCATTCTAAAAGATGCTTTTCTACTAATTTTCTGGATTCTGTATTTAGTACATTATCAACATATCCTAATAACAAATCTTGAACAATTTCACATTCTGTTTTCTTTTCCATTATTATTTACCTCCTTAATTTTCTGTTTAGCACGATAAAAAGTAACTCTTGCCCAATTAGGTGTTTTTCCTAATATTTCCGCTATTTCAATGAAATTTAAGTTTCCAACCATTCTTAAATAAATAACATTTCTTGATAATTCATCAAGTTTTTGTATGTCTTTAAATATCTTGAGCTTATCTTCCTGTTTGCAAATTGTGTCTTCAGTAGTTTCTACCTCTTCAATATTTTCACTAAGCTCCTCAATGGATATATCTTTTCCTGATTTCTTGTTTAATTCTTTGTACCATAAATGTTTTGCAATTTGACATAACCAAACCGATACTTTACAATCTCCTCTAAATTTATTTATTGATTTTACTGCTATAGCAAAAGTTTCTTGTGTTAAATCTTCAGCAATATCTGTATTATTTGTTAGGCAGAGTAAATATTTATATATTGTTTTAGAATGTTGTTTATATATTTCTTCTATATTCTGCATAACAATTTTACCTCCTTATATTATATAAGAGCTTTCTTTTTTCATTTTATTACAATTTATTTTCATTTTATCAAAATTTTTTATAAAATAATAGCATTACTAATAAATAGTAATGCTAATTAGTATTTATATAACATCATTTATAGTCATATTGGGTGCTCCAATATATACATCTCTATTTCCATCTAAAGTATGGCATTTTATAATTGTATAAGTATCATATTTATATACTATGCTACCACCATCTTTGTATGTTTCCCCTGTGATTTTTCCATTTTTTAAATCTATATTTGCTTTTGCAATTATTTCATCCATTGTAATTTTATTTTCCACTAATGCTTCTTTCAAAGAATAATCTTTCCCATCAATTCTGATATTCACACTTCCATCATGGCCATATATAGTATAGTCATACTTTTCTGTTTCTGATTTATCTAATATTGTATAAGTTTTATAACTATCTATTGGCTGTTTTTGATAAAAAAGTATTTCAAAATTATCTGCTGACTTTATTTCAATATTTGTTACATCTATTTGAGCAGGATATGTTTCCATTATAAGACCTGTATATGTTATTTTTACATTTGTTCCTATCTCATATAGAGCATCATTATATTTACCAAGTGAAATACTAAACTGGTCTGACGATTTTCTTTCTTCTTCATCTTCATTTGGTTCTACAATTATATAACTTGCATCAGATTCTACTACTTTACCAAAAAAACTCGGATTATCATTATTCACAATATTTTTACTAAAGTATTCATTTTTTTGTTTTTCTATATCTGCCTTTAAACTATTCATTGTTCCATCATCATGAATTTTATTCATATTGTTTAATACATCTTCTGGAAACATTACTTTCATATCTTCACTATAATAAGTACCGTCTCGTGGTATCTCTATATCAATAACTATAAATTCATTATCAATAAATTCAATTATAAATTTATATGGAATAGAAGAACCGCTATCTTGTTTTATTTCATCATCTTCTAAATAATATTTTTCTTCAAGTACCCAACAGTAAAAATTATATAGCTTATTTTTCTCTTTTTCTTCCATTAGATATGTTCTGTAACTTACAAAGCCTTTTTCGTTTTCGTGGTGTTTTGAGTCATTATCCAATTTAGTTATTAAATAATTAGTTATAGCTGCATTTAATTCTTCTTCTGGCAAATTAATTGGAGGTACATAAGAATATCCCCATGTGCTAAAAATTACTGGTTTATTGTTTCTCATTCTATTCATATCTATTGCATATATTATTCCTATTGCTAACAATAAAAGTAATACTATTATTATTCCAATTAAAAATTTCTTTTTCATTAAATCACCTTTTACCCCTCATATGTTTAATACCTTTTAAAAGTCAAAAAAGTTTCATTAAGTTTCATTCTTTAAAATTATATCATAAATTCAAAATGTTTTAAAGGATAGTTTTTCTGTTTCTTTTTTATTTGAATTTGGTTGTTCATTTGCTAATGAATTTTTAATTTTCTTCCATTCTGGAATATAATCTACAATAGAGATTACTTTTAATTCTTTATATAATAAATGTTCAGTGTACATTACTTTATCTATCAAACAAGGTTTATTTCCTCTTAATATTACAATCATATTTTTAAATGGTATTCTTAATATTTCATCTGGATTTAGCAACTTTCTTTGTGTTGTTGTAATATTCTTTTGTCCGATAATTGAACTCTCCATCAATACCTGCCTCTTTCCTAATTGATTGGCTTTCTGCAGTAGAAACTCCTAGTAAATCAGAAATGTATTCTGCTGTTAATGTGTCAGTACAACCTAAACATACTCTTGTATCGCAATTTCCTATTATTTCTTGCCATACATCTTGAGGATATCTGTTTTTTATTTGAGCTATATTTTGTATTATTGGAATTATAGCAATATTCCTACTTCTACATGTAGATATTTTTTTATTGAAATCTGGAATTGCACCAATATTTGCAAATTCATCAAGTAAGAAAAAAACTTCTATATTACAGATTCCTTTTGGTGTTGAATCCGCATATCTTATTAGTTTTATAAACAAAAAAGTATAAAATAATGATGATAAAAAATCATATGTTGTATCCATATCACTTGTTATAACAAAATAAGCACATTTTTCTTTTGCTGGCAGAGTTAAATCTATGTCTGTATTTGATGTTAGATTTTGCACTAATTGATTTTGAAATGCTTGTAATCTTGTTCCAAGTCCAGTTAATACACTTGCTTTTATAGTATCAGATCCTCCAGCAAAAATATTGTATGACATTCGAGCAGGTGAATCTGAACTTAAACTTGCAAACATACTATCAATTGCATTTATATCACCACTTGCAATTTTCATATATATATTTGTTAATGTATTTGTTTCAATCATTCTTTCATGAAAATATAATAAAAATGCTTTAAGCAAATTTTCCTCTGCTCTTGGCCAAAAATCATCGCTATTTTTTTTGTTATGCTTTTGAGTATTTGAAATTATTATATCTGCTGCATTTTGTGCATCATTTATGTTTTCTATTTCTGATAAAGGATTCCATCTATCAGAATGAGCCATATCACAAAGATTTAATAATCTTACTTTATATCCTCTTTTTTGTAGCATATATGCAGTTTCTTGATAAAGTTTCCCTTTTGAATCTGTTATTATCATTGATTTTCCTAGTCTTGCAAGTTCTAGTATATTTGGAATTGCAAAAGCAACTGATTTCCCACTACCACTACTTCCTATTACCAAGATGTTTTTATTAAAATAACTATCAAAAGGAAGAACTACATTACAACCATTTTTCTTCCCTAAAAGAATTCCTGGTTCATTATTTGTTCCTAATATATTGCTTATTTCATTATCTACAAGCCAATTTGCAGTTCCATATGTGCCATCTTCAGCTTTTAAATTAATGCCCTTTACTTCATCTTTTTTATTTAAGACAAGTAGTTTTATTGATAAATAGATTAAAAAAGAAATTAAAGCAATTATGGCACAAATAATGCTATATAAATATAGTGTTAAAGTAATATCTTTATTAAAACATTTACTTAATACTTCTATATATTTTTTTATATTTAAATCTAAAAAAACATTTATTAAAATCAAAAAAAATAAAGATAAATAATTAATTATCTTCTTATTCATAAATATTGAACTCTCCTTTTGTGTATTTTGAAAAATCTATTGTTATATAATTTGCACCTTTTAATCTTCCTATGGCAAGAAGTGAAATATTTTTGTTTATAATTATATCAACTGTTCTTCCTTTATTCTCTAGTAGGAAGTACTTTATCTTAGATAGTTTTTCTGTATCAATAAATGGTAATGTGTAAATATATTTGTCAAATTTTGTAGAATATTCGCACATGTCATATTCTGATAAATAAACTTTATCCTTATATGTTTTTGAAAAGATTTCTTGATAGTCTATTTTATTAATGTTATCTAAAAGTAATCTATTTTCATTTATGTTTGGTATTATAAGAAGCTCATTTAGTCCAAATACAAATTTACTAATATCAATCATATTAATATCTTCTATAAAAACTATAATATTTTTCATTCTTCGTTCTTTGTTAATATCATAGATTACTGATTGAATATAATTTAAAGAATGCTTTTTTGTAATATAATAAGTTAAGTATTTTTTATTATCTATTGATATTATTCCGAATAAATCTTCGAGAAGTTATTGTGAAAATATCTTTGTCTTTTAAATCAACTGAGGGTATATAATTAACTCTTGGATTATTTTTGTAGTATGCAGCAAAGCTACTAATGATTTTATTTCGTTCAACAAAAGATTTCTCATAAGGAGTTCTAGGACATTTATAACCTAAACTTTCTAAATATATCTTTCCATTCTTTCCTAATATGACATACCATTTGATTTTTCTTAGGTAAGAATTATTAAGTAATATTTTTAGTCTAGTTCTATAAAACTGTTTCATGTTATATAAGTATTTAAAATCAGAAACCTTAACATATTTATATTTATTAACAAACAATAAAACTTCCATATCTTTATCATCTAATATATTATCAATAAGAACCACCACCTATAAATCATAAAAATTTTCTTGTCTAGTGGCACGATATGCTATCGTACCCCTAAACTCATGTGCAAATTAAAATAAAAAAACCTTATTTTCCAATGCTTTGATATGCTAAAGCATATATCAAAATCGCTCTTTTTAAAAATCAAAATTTTGATAGTAAAATTTAACTGAATTTATCTAAAAAAGCAATACTATCCTTTGCATTTGTTACATAAACCTCTGTATGTGGAGTTATTGAATAAAACCCTCTAACGCAGTAAAACATTGAGTTTATGCTATCATCTTTTATTATATTTGAAGCAACTAATGCATCTGGAATTGGCTTAATAAACTTATTATCAATGTCCCAATTTTGCTGATTATCATATATTTTTATGTATATAAACACATCACTCTTAAATAGATTACAGTAAGGTTTGGCGACTTCTGATATATTGAGCAATATCCTTTTATATGTAAAATTATTAATTTGTTTATATTTGGGCATTACTTCAGGAATATATATTTTTAATATTTTTCCATCACATTTTGCCATGTATCTGTTATCAAGATTATCAATCTTGTTATATTCATCTTTAATATTATTGTTATATAATCTGATTAAATTTAAGATATTATATCTTCTCTTTTCTATATTTCTTAAAAGATTTTCAACTTGATCCTTTGATGCAGTTTTATTTTTTATAAATGTATAAATCTCTCCTTGAAAATTAACTAACTCTTCTAATAAATCATCACTAATTATCATTTCTATTATCCTTTCGTATAAAAAAATTGAAGGGCAAAGAAAGGATTATTGTTAGCACTATTCTTCTAAATTAATATAAGCATCTATAACTGCACTAGTTATTTCATCTCTTGCTTCTTGATTAATTGGGTGGTAATGTTCTCTATATTTTGCTTCTTTAAATCTTGTATCTAATCTTGATGGCATTGCAATAAACATTCCTCTTTCTCCATCAATTACTTTAATTCCTTTTAAAACAATTTTGTTTCCTATTACAACATTGGCAACTGCTAAAAGTTTACCTTTCCCTTTTAATTTGAATACTTTTACATCTGTAATTTCCATAAAAAAAATCCTCCTATAAATAAATTTTTAAGGGCAAAATTCATTATAAAAAGATCTATTTATTTACCTGTTCTTGGTAGTACTCCAGTTAAATTTTCAACCTCTGGAATTCTAACTATTGTATGGAACTCATCTTTGTCAGATAGTTTTACTGCTAAATATGTAGCATTTATATATGTTTTATTTGTAAATATTTGATTATTGATTAAATCTGCATTTGCTGTAGCTGTGATTTTAGTACCACTATTTTTAAAACCTTTTTCTACTGGATTATCAAATACAAATCTAAATTCCTTCACATATTCACCATCAGAAAGATTTAGTTTAGAACTGCTTAAATCAACTTCATTATTTATCTTGGTACTATATGTATCAATTGTTTTCCAGTTAGAATTGTTGTTAGTAATGTACTGCACTTTATATGTATTTTTTTGATTAAATGTTCCTGTAAATATTTTATCGATTCTAATTTCTGATGGTAATATATCTCCAAATACAAAATTTTCAACAGTATCATTTGATTTATTTTGTATATCAAATAAATATTCTAAATTTCCACCTGGAATAGTTTCAACTGTACCTGTTTTTTCAACATCAACTATTAGATTAACAACATCATTTTCAATGTTTAATATAACAGTTTGTCCTTTTTTTGTTATTTCAAATTTGAATCTATTATTCTCTGGCAATACATAATAATCAAGTGTTTCTGTTTCAACTGCATAATAACTGCCTATTGGTAGATACTTTAATTCTGCATATCCATTTTCTGTTGTAATCTGCCCTACAAGCTCATTTGATGTACTATCAAATATATCAAATTTTACACCTGTCATTAGTGTTCCTTTAGTTTCATTAGTATATTGATTATCTTCTTTTGTAGCTTTGTTTATTTCTATTTTATTTTCGTATACTACAGTTGGAGTGCAATCTTTATCTTCTACAGTTACATTAAGATAAGTCCCACTTACTACAACACAATTTTTAAATATACTATTCTTTTCTAATCCTTCAATAACTTTTGCTTTAACAGTAATATCTGAAGTATTTTTAAAATTAGATTTAACACTATCAAAAATAAATGTAAACTTCGTAATATATTCATCATTAGATAATTGTTCATTAGTAAAATCTATTGAATTATCTGTTATAGTACTTAAGTTATTTTTTATTGTTTTTATATTATTTTTATTAGTAGTATATTGGACTTTATATGTTAAGTCTTCGCTAAATGTTCCTGTTGTAATACTTTGTAGTCTTACTTCAGAAGGAAGACTATCTTCTATCTTAAAGTTATTTAGTCTAACAGAACTTCCATTATGAACATCTGAAATTTGATAGTTTATAACTTCATTTCCTTGTCCTAGTTCATCCCCAGTTTTTTCTACATTTGTTTCTAATACTACATTATCATTTTCTATTGTTAATATAACTTTTTCTCCATCATAAGTTAATTCAAATTCATATACTGTGCCTTCTTTTGCCATTTGATAATAGTCAGGTGCTTTTAATTCAGTTATACGATATTTTCCGTAAATCTAATTCTTGAATTATTTTTCCTAAATCATTTGTATAGAAATTCTTTGAATATGTTTCAATACCATCAATTCTTTCTATTTTGAAATAACCTTTTACAAGTCCAGAACCTTTTGATAGTTCGGTATATTGATTATATTCCCTAGAAATCTTATTTATTTCTACTGTTCCAGTAGGTTTTGTATATGAAAATCTTATTTGATTAGTTGCAAGTTTAACTGGATCTGCAGATATTACATAATCTTGCCACTCATCACGAGGTGCTTTAGCATATAATGCAGGATATACCTTGACATCACATTCTACTCTAATATCTATATTTATATCTTTTGTTATAGCTGTTCTTGGAACTAATATTTTAAATTGCTCACCTTTATTAAAAGTGTTTTTAGGATTGTTATTCGTGTCTGCAAGAAAAGTGCCAGTTGGTGCTTGATTGCTATTTAAAATCACTTTTACAGAACTTGCATCTAAATTTGTAGATGTAGTATATGTTTGTGAAATATAGTTACTATTAATGCTATCTATTCCAGCAGTATTTACTGGATTTATATTTATAGCAGGTGTGTATGGAGTTTCAGTTCCATTACGACCTATATCTACTAACATTTTAATTACTGCTACAATTTTGTCTCCTTTTGCATTTGCACCACTATATCTATTAGTATCTCTACCATCTAGCACACTATAAATAGCTTGTTTAGTGGCAAAAAATGCTTCTATATCACTATCTAATCCAAGAGAAGAAGCTGATACATAAGGAAATCCATTTCTTAAAACTCTCCATACAGCTGGATTATTTATTGCATCTTGAACGCTAACAGTATATTCAAGAGAAGCATCTACACCTGGTTGTTCAACTTCTAAACAATATGCTGGATAAAAATTTCCTCTTTCATAATATCCAACATAACTTGTATGAATTAATGATTTACCATTTGCATATTGATAATACACATTATATTCACTCTGCCCAACATATACTATATCAATACTATCTCCTGTATCTGCAGCAAAAATAGGAGTTAAGTTTCCAAGTAGCATACAAAAAATTATGAATAAGCATGTTGCATTTTTTAATACTTTATTTTCTTTCAAAAAAATCCCTTCTTTCCAATAAAAAAACAGGTAGTAATCTACCTATTTATATATTTTATTTTTAATATTAAACATCAAATGTAATATAATATAAAGTTCTTTGTTTTACATCATCTTTATAGTAATCCTCAGCATAAACTATATAATTGCCAAAAGAAGCATTATAAATTTGTTTATTTATTTCTGATTCTTTATATGGCCAAAATGGGCTGGAATTATTAGCTCTTGAATCAATTTTTACTGTAAAATTATTATCATTATTAGTTAATCTTTTAAACTCAGACACTAATAATTGTGATTCAGATGCATTATAATAATATCCATTTTTAAGTTCTACTTTTGGAGTTTCTTCAACAATTGGAGTCTCTTTAATAACTTCTTGAACTGGTTCAACTGCTTTTTCTTGGGTGATTTCTTCTTTTTGCTCAGTTTTTTGTTCTGCAATACTATCAACTGCTGTTTTACTTTTTTGTGTAGAAGTTGTTGTTTCTTTTTGAATAGATTTATTATCTTGTTTTTTTAATTCTACTTGATTATTATTTACTTCATTTATTATATTATTTGATATTTCTTCTTTAGTATCTAATTCTATTTCATTTGTAATAATATTTTCTTGCTCATTATCAATATCTCTTTGCATATCAGTATTTTCAATAGTTTGTAAGTTTTTTAATTTATTTACTTTGGTATTGCTTTTTAAAATTATAACAGTAACACTTACTATTATTACTACTAAAAGCAATGTCATAATGACTATTAATTTCTTCATTCAAATCACCTCTTGCAAATACGTTAGCATAAAGATATTCGAAAAGTCAAGGCGAAAAGGATTTTGACATTAAATTTTTTCAATTGCTTGTACACAAAGTCTAACTTCTGGTTGATTCTTTACACAAGTTATTAAGGTTATATAGTTATCTTTTTTACTTTGAAGCATTGACCAATCAGTCTCAGAAATAACTTGTTTATTAGAAACTAAATATTCTCTTGTTCCTAAACATGATGAATATTTTAATTCATCTCCTATTTCTAATTCGTTAAGTTTAGCAAAAAATCTAGTTGTATTATGACCTGCTAAACATACATTGCCATTCAAAATAGGACTATGTTCAAAAAGTCCAATACCATTAGCTAAAACATCTTGTGTTGTACCTTCTAAAACAATATCTTTAAATCCTATCTTTGGAATTTCTAATACAGCAATTGCATTTAGTTTTTCTTCCGTTTTTTCAGTTCCTTCAACTTCTACTCCAACTTGCTTATAATTTTCTGTAATATATTTATTTAGTATATCTTGAGAGTTATCATTGTTATATATATTGTAAATATAGTCTATGTTATGCTGTATTTCTTTTTGTTTTTCATATTTAATAAGAAATATTGTAAGCCCAACACTTATAGCAATTATTAGAAGTAAAAGAATAACCTTTGTAATTCCTATTAGCTTCTTTTTCAAATCAAAACCTCCTTTCGTAATTATTTAAGAATTATAATTGCATCACCTCCAATAAAAAAAGAATTAGATAACTAATCCTTAATTTGCATTATATTTTTTATATGTATTGCTACTTCTGAAAATGGTTTTGTAACATGGGATGCTTTTACTACATCTTCTATTGTAAATGGGTCTGTAATAATGTCATAAATTCCAAGTGTTAAAGCATCTTTTAGTTCCTTTATTTTATAATTTTCAATAAGTAGTACTACTCTAATATTTTTTGACCTAACTTTGTACATAAATTCCTTAAAGTTATATTTGTTATTTTGTATGGTTGCAATTAATACAGTTGCATCCTCTTCTTCCAAGATATAATCTGTGTAATATACAACTCTGCTATCCTTAATTTCCTTTGACAGTTCTTTATCTAATTGCTCGTTTCCTGTAAATATTAATACCATAATTCAAACTCTCCTTTCTTTTAAGGTATAAAAATAACACCTACCTTTTGGTAAGTGTTTATTAAACATATTGTAATTTGTTATTTATATTTTCTCCTATTTCTTTTTTAATATAATAAATATTATATCATTAGTTTTCATCTTTTTTATTATCTTCTATCTAGTGGTATTGAGATTACTAGTGCTCCTCCATCTACTGGATTACTTGTTACCGTTGCTTGATAAGAACCATCAGCATTTTTAAGCACTACATAATATTCTGTATCTGTATCAGAATAAGTACTACTGATAGTAAATCCTGAATTTTCAAGTTTATCAACATATAATTTAGCTTGGGCTACTGTCCAATTTGGATATGTGTAGCAAGATGAAGAATCAGAAAGTGCTTCCTCAGTAAAAGTTTGCTCAGGTTTAGGTACTTGCTTAGTAAAATCATTGTTTGGCCAACCTAAACTATCGCTAATACCGTTATTTTGTTGTTGACTTTCTTGTTGCTCTTGTTGTTGAGTCCCCGTTTGTTCATTTCCTTCATTATTTGTTTTTTCTTGACCACAACCAGTTAATGCAAGGCACATAACTACTGCTAATAAACCAATTATAATTGTCTTTTTCATATTTTCACTCCTTTCACAAAAGTATTATACCAAATAAAATACTTCTTTTCAATATTTTTTACTCATACAAATTACTATTTTCCTTTACATTTAATATATTGTGCTACTAAAAAGTAATTCTTCAAATCATCTTCATCTAATCCTGTATATGCAACTAGTTCATCATATAGTAAACTACTTCCTTCTACTTGTATGTATGATGTTTTTAATTCTATTCCAACAATTATATCTACACCTTTAAATTCTTTGTCTTGTTTATAATATAAAACTCTATTATTACCTACATTTTCTAACTTAAACAATCTTACTATTGGATTATTGTTTAGATTTTTATTAAGTTTATTTGCATAAAAATCATTCAATTTAATATTATCTATTACAGCTTTTTCAAAGTTATCATTTAATATTTCTTTTACTGTATAATGACTTTCTAAATAATTAACTATTTCATTTCCGTCTTTTTTATTTGGTTGTAATTTATCTTTATTTTGATTATATATTTCTTTCCATTCATTTATCATTTCTTCTGTTGGTTTTTGCATTAACATTTTAAAATCACCTTCGTACAGAATTATATCATAAAAAAAACAAATATCAAATCTTTCATGCAACAGTTCCTAAAACAATTAATGGATTAATATATTTTCTATTTAAGTAATTCCCTTCTGTTACACTAAAATGCAGGTGATTTCCTGTACTAAATGTACCAGTTGTTCCAACTCCACCAATTCTTTGCCCTAATACAACTTCTTGATTTTGTATAACATCTACTTTGTAAAGGTGCATAAATAAATAATCATAATTTTCAGCTCGAACTACAACAGTATTTCCGACCTGTTTCCGAATAATAAACAGCAATAACTGTCCCATTAACAGGACTTGCTACATCTGTGTTTTGAGGTGCAGGAATATCAATACCACTATGAAAAGAGTAATTTCCGAGTAATTGGATGAATTCTATATCCGAAATTTGAAGATATATATGTATGACTTGGAACAGGCCAATTTGTATCACTTACTATTACTTGTATATTATCTATTGCAATGTCTAATACTCCTTCATTATCTACATTTTCAGAATATAAATCTTTGGCAATATCAGAAATTACTGCAAGTTCTTTTTCTAATTGTTCACCATCTATACTAAATTCTGTACTTATATAACTTTTTAATGAATCGTATGAATCCCAGTCATCTTCATTTTCTGCAAATTGTATGTAAATCGCATCAAAAGCAATAATTATTGCTAGAAAAATAGCAACAATAAAAATGATATAAGGTAGGAAAGGAGTTATTGCAGCAAATACCCATTTCCTAATTTTTCTCTTGACAGTAGCTTTAGCAATAGTTTTAGCTTTCATTTACATCACTCTTTTCATTTCCGATTTTACTATCTACATTTTTTGTGATTTCTACTGTCTTTGAAATGTTGTTTTTTACATCATAAGAATTATTTTTATTATTATTTATATTTCTATATTGATTTGTATTGAAATTACCTTCAGCCATTTTTGCACCAACTGACAAATAACTTTTTGTAGCAGTAAATCCTGCTTTTGCAATACTTCCTACAACACTACTAGGAGTTTTCTTATCGTTAGTATTTATTACTTTGTTATTATTAACAACTGGATTTGTTGGTGCTGATTTTTCTTTAGGTATTACTGTTCTAATAGGATTATTGTTTCCGTTATAGTCCTTTTCTTGTGATAAATTCATTTGAGGATTTATAAAGTTCTTTACTCTACCTAGAAAACTAGTACCTTGACTATTTGATGCTCCTCCTGTAGTATCATTATTATTTTTAGGAGTAGTAAACTGATTTTTTATTGCGGATAATGAATAGCCGAAAGCTGTTCCCATTCCCAAAGCACGACCTGTCATCTCATTACTGTCTAAACCTGCAATTCTTGATGTTAAGTTTTGTAAACAATTCATTAGAACATCTGCTAAAGGTAATATCATCATAGCCCATATAAGTTGTACTGCCCATCCAGATGCAACAGGTAAAAATGACATATATAGCAAAAATAAAAAGCAGTATATAAACTGCATAAATATATTTATCATTATTTGACCTGCCCAAATACTTGCCGCAGTTACATTTCTATTTATTATCCAAAGTCCAGCAACTACTGGAGTAAATATCGTAAAAGTGATTATTGTAAATTCTCTTATAATAAACTTTATATTTAATTTCACAAACAAGTATATAAACATTGATATTACAAGTGCTGTTACAATTGGATTTCCTGTTTCAATATTTGAAAACACTTCATTTCCTAAATAACTATCAATGTTATTTCCTGTTGTTAATCTCATAAGTAAGGACACAAAAGCATTATTTAGAAATAGTAATAATCTTACAAAGGTTGGTGCAACTGCTATTGCAACACCACCAAATAAAAGCCTTGATAAACTATCTTTTGCTTCATTCCTTTTAGCAGAGTTTGTACCACTTATTATTACTTTATATGATAGAATTATTACTGCTAGGAATATAAGACTTCCAGAGATAACCGAAAATACTCTATACCATTGCATTATTGTATTCCATTGAAAGCCTGAAAAAGGAGATAGGGAATCATTACTACTATTTGCATTAAATATAAGTTTTCCATAAGTTTTAAATCCCATACCAACATCTTCACTTGTTGCAAAATCATATACAGTTTGTGCTATTCCACCAATAGTTTCAGCTATTGTTTTTTCAAATAGAGATCCGACCTTCTTCTTTTATTATTGCTTTAAAATCTAATTCATCTTCATCTTTTTCATCATCATCAAAAAGAGCAAAACTATTAACAGTTGTAAGTAGGAGAGTCGCTATAAAAACAATTAATATCTTTTTTAATATTTTTTTCATTTAATACCACACTCCTTTTAAGTAAACACTAACTTTTTTTCATAAGGTGTTACTTCAAATTTAATAGCTGTAACACTACCATTTAAACTCATAATACATTCACCAGGATTTGCAACTGTTAAAAAATCTTTTGTACCATCAGACAAATTAAAAAAGTCCACAACACTATCTACACTTCCAGCATTTTGTTTAAAAATATATATTGTAGAACATATATTGATTATTGTTCTTCCGTTCTTCTGAATTTAAGAACTCATCTATAAACTGACTTGCTATAAATAAAGCAGTTTGATATTTTCTACCTCTACGAGCAACATTCATTAAAAAATCTGCTGATTCTTTATACTTTAAAAATAACCAAGCCTCATCACATACAATAATTTTTTTTGCTTCTTTGTTCTTTAATACAAACTTTTGCCAAGCCCAAGTAAGCAATACAAACGAAGAATATAATTTAGTAAATTCATCTTTAATTTCACTCATATCAAAACTAATAATACTTGTATCTGCATTTATTGTACTTTCACAGTCAAAAATTCCTAATGAATTTCCTCGTAAAAAAGGAACTAGCAACTGTGCAAGTTCCGTACAATTATTTCTTTGTTTTAATTTCTTTTGAAAATCAGTAAGTGTAGGCATTTTCTTTGGTATTTTTCCTACAACATATTTTCCATTTTCTAATTTTCCACCTTCTTTTAGATATAAAGAATTTACATCTGATGTTATTCCTCTTTCTGCATATAACTGATTTATAACAATTTCTATTTCTGTTATTTCTTCAGCATTTAATGTTCTTCCCATATAATTTCTTGAAATAGTTGCAAGCAAAGCCCTTATTTCTGCAATTTTATCTAAAATATTTAAAAACTGTAAATTGCCTTTTTTATCTATTTCCAAGTCAAATGGATTGACTCCAGCAGTTTCTCCGTTGTCTAATTTTTATTACTTTTCCACCTAATTGTTTACAAAGATTAGCATATTCACCTTCTACATCTAAAAAGAATAAGTTAGCACCATTACATATCATATTTCTTGCGGATTTTATCTTTAATGCTACACTTTTACCACCTCCAGAAGTACCACAAATGAAACAATGTGGATTAGGGAGTTGTGGAGGCCCACAAAATGTATTTACATATACAGGTGCATTTGTAAACATATTTCTTCCAATAAATACACCATCATTATGAGATAAGTTCGGATTAGAAATAGGGATAAGTGTTGCTAAACCTCCAGCAGTCATATTTCTTTCATAGTTTTCTATTGGTATATCTCCAACTGGAAGAATTGTTTTAAATCCCTCTAACTGTCTAAATGATAAACACCTTATCATTGCAGTTTTTTTATTGAATTCTGATTCTAATATAAGAGTTTTTTCATCTAATTCTTGTTTTGTTTTTGCATTTAAAGTTATAAAAACTGTAATAAAATATAATTTATCTCTATTAGTCTGAATTAGAGTTCGTAGTTCTTCTAAATCAATAATCATTTTTTGCAACTCTGGAAGATAAGCTATATTTCCTTGCTTCTCGTATGTTTGATATTGAGACTGCTGTTGTACTAATTTTCTTGTTAATTGATTAATTACTTGTCCGTTTGAACTAGTTTCCACTTTAACAGAAATATTAATATTACCTATATGAAAAAGATCATCCAACCAACCAATCCAAGTTTGTTCAGGATATATTGAAAGTACAAAGGTTCTTGAATATTTGTTATGTCCTAAATAAATATAATCTGTATATTCTCTAAATGAGTCAGGTACTATATAATCTGTCAGTGAAGGAATATTCTTAAATATATCTATATTCTTATTTTTCTTTTTTTCTATTTTTTGATTTTTTATTAACATACAAAACAAGACCTCCTTCATTATTTTCAATTTTAACTTTTGAGCCCTTGTTAAGTTCTCTAAAAATTAAGTTATTTAATTCATTTTCATCTAATAAATCAGACTGTATTTTTGCTCGCAATAAGTTTCCTTTAAAAGAGTTTATCCTTCTACTTATTTCATCGATAGCATTAGTATATAGTCCATCATATGAAATAATTGCATAATTTTTTATAACAGATATATTTCTGTTTTCCATAAGATTTTCTAAATAGTTTATTAAGTATGCTTTATATTGAGCAGCTTCAGTATTAATAACTTTGTTATCTTTAATTTTATTTATAACTTTTGTAGTATCAATGTTCTCAGTAGTACTAAAAAATTGTATAGGATAATCAATAGATAGAGCAGTTTGAACAAGCACATTTTCGATGGTTTCTTGTTCATTGTCTGATAACATATTATAGTCAATGTTTCCAAGTCTTAATATGCTTGAATATCTATTATCTATCTTTATTATTGAATCTTTTATTTTGATATTTAATACATCTGCAATATTTTTATTTCCTTTTTTCTTTTCTTTTGTTTTTACATCTTTAATCTGACTATTACTTTTCTTTTTATAATTAGCATATATAATAGTTGCAACAAGTAATAAAACAGAAAGTCCTAGAAAAATAATCATTATTATCATTTGCCACACCTCACATATTCATATTTCTTTTTTCTAAACATATATTTTATTGCATAAAAGATATACTTATCAAAGTTTTGTTCTTTAACTTTGAAAAATGCACACAAAAGAGCAATAGAAAATATAATACAAACTAATACTATCTTTGTAGCAATATGAAGTGATGTAGCAAATAAACCTAAACTACTTGTACCAAGCATTAAATAAACTACTTGCCTTAGCGATAAATAACCACCAAATATTTTTTCTTCTCTTTTGCTGTCAAATGGGATTTTAAAAATTCTCATACACATTCACCTACCCATTTAACAAACTTCCGAGAGTTGTTAGTTGCAACATTTATTATAATTCCTGCAATAATTAAACTAGCACCAAGTATTACACCACCGCCACATATCCAAGCTAAAGAGCCAATAGATTCACTTCTTTTTTGTGGATTATTAGAATTTGCAATCATTTTAAGAGCAGCAACTACTACACTTGCAAAAATTAGAACTCCGTCCTAGTGGCATTGCAATACTTGTAATTACTCTTTTAATATTTTCTGTTGCAGTTGTAACCTCTGCTGTTCCGATAGTAGAGCCATCTGTTGCAAATACTTGTGTTTTTATTGCAAGCAATGTTATACCTGTTGTAATTGTTGTTAAAATTTTTCCTTTCTTCTTCATAATAAAAACCTCCTATACTTCTGATAGGGCAATCTTGTATAGGATACACTAAACTAAACTTTTAATTTTAATAATAATAATTGGAATTAATAAAATAAATAGTACTAATATCAAAACTCCTGGAACTATTTTAATAAATTTACTTTTTATCTTTTGTGATTTAATTAAACAACCTATAATCAATAATACTAATGACAATATTAAAATAAAAGTAAAAATTAGTAATGCAAATATATAAGAATAAAACAAAGTTGTTGAAACTACATTATTGAAATTATCTAAATTATAATTTGGCATATAACCTTTCTCCCTTATGTACTGTTATTTGTATATTTATTGATTAAAGTTCTCTTATAATATTGTAAGAAATCATCCGTTTTGTAATCCTGACAAATTCTATATAAATTTAATAAAGACTCTCTACTAAATTCTTCCAGAAGATAGTCAAATTTGCTATTATATAACTCTAATAATACATAATATATATTTTTTATCATTGTTTGATTTTCTGTCGATATATAAGATATTGTATAATTATCATATAACAATTCTAATTTATTAAGTACCTCATAAAAATCTTCTGGAATTGAATTGCTTTTATTTATTATTAATATAAATAAATCATCTATCATCTTATTAATATTTATATTATTATATTTAGCTTTTTTGCTTATAGGGTATGTTTCTTTTTGCTCATAGGGGTATAGGCAAAATTGCTTATAGGTATCAGTTAAATAAAGTCTTCGTTCAATTATTTGATTTTTATCATTTTTGATTAGTTCAATTCTTATATAATCTGATTGTTCTAAATGAGAAATCCATCTTGAAACTGTACCATTTATTACTCCATATAAACTAGCAAAGTATTTATTTGTTGCAAAACAATAGCCCTCTTTATTTGAAAGGGCAGTTATTTCTCCATATAGTAATTTTTCTGATGGTTTTAATTCGTTATCATACCTAATTGTTGCTGGAATAATAGCATAATAATTTGCTTGTTTATTTTCATTCAATTTTGTCCTCCCTTCCTCCTAAAATTAAGGCATAGAAAAAGAGCGATAAATTCGCTCCTATAAAAAGACCTAAAATAAATTGTAACATTATAATTAACTCCTTACTTTTTATAAAACTTCTACTTCTATAAAATACTCTATATTGTATGTAATATCGGTAGGTATATTGTTTTTCCTTCTTGGAAATCTTACACTTCTGTTTGATATCTTCATAGTGTATTGATGGTGCTTTTGCTCTTAATTTTACTCCAAATCGTGAACCTTGTTTCACCATTTCTGGTTCATCTAATATTAGTTCTTCCATCGTTGGAGTTACAATTCCATATCCCTTTTGCTTTACTTCTTCTAATGCTATTGCAACTTTGTCATATTCTTTTTTTACTTTTGATAAATTAGAAATAGTTGAAAATAAGTCTGCTTCATTTCGTACTTCTACTCCTGTTATTTCTGTTAAAATTTTATAGAACAGATTATCATTTAGTGATATTTCTAAACTTACAGAGCCATTACCTAAATTTATTTCTTTAATTGTTGTTTGACTAACTATTTCTGCATTATTTATTTTTTCTATTCCAGAATTTATATTTTTAACTGCATTTGTTTCTTTAAATGCTTCTTTTATATTTGTGTATAGTTCTTGTTTTAGAGAATGCTCATCTGCTAGCCCATCTAACCACCCAGGAAAATTTAAATTAATTCTTTCTACCGGAAATTCATATAGTATTTTACCAAATATATCATTTACATCCTCCATACTTAAATTTGTGCAATCTGTTGGCAATACTGATACTTGATATTTGTCTTCTAAAGTTTTTACTAATTCTTTTGTATAATCTGAATACGGATTGTTTGTATTTAGTACAATTACAAATGGTTTGTTTAATTCTTTTAATTCTTTTACTACTCTTTCTTCTGCTTCTATATAATCTTCCCTTGGTATTTCTGTTATACTTCCGTCTGTTGTAACTAGTATACCTATGGTTGAATGTTCTGTAATTACTTTTTTTGTTCCTAATTCTGCTGCAATTTCAAATGGTATCTCTTCATCTGACCAAGGTGTTTTTACCATTCTTGGTATATCATTTTCCATATAACCGAAGTGCATTGTTTACTAAATAACCTACACAATCAACTAAACGTGTTTTTAATTTTAAGTTTTCTCCTATTGTAATTTCAACTGCTTCATTTGGTACAAATTTTGGCTCTGTTGTCATTATAGTTCGCCCAGCTGCACTTTGTGGAAGTTCATCTCTTGCTCTTTCTTTTTTATAGGTGTTTTGTATATTAGGTATAACCAATAAATCCATAAAGTTTTTAATAAATGTTGATTTACCTGTCCTTACAGGTCCGCACTACTCCAACATATATATCCCCTTCTGTACGATTAGCAATGTCCTCATATATTTCAAGATTTTCCATACTAATATTCCCTCCTAAATAAAAATGTTTGTACACTTAAACTTTAATAAATGTATATTAGAAAGGAAGCATTATTATTACACTTTTTTAATCTTTTTTTCTTTTTTCTGTATTTGTTATGTTTGCCATTTTATCTGCTTGTTCTTTTTGTTTTTCTACTGGAAGCCAATGGTAAGCAGAACAAACAAACTCCCCATATTTTGTCATATCTTCTTTTTTAGAAATTTTTTTATCTTTTTGCATTTAATCACCTCTTTTAATATTATTTATTAAAAAAGATTTAATATGCAAAAATATAAACAAAAAGAGATAAACTCCTTTTGTTTATATTTTTCTAAATACTCCGCCTACTTTTCCAAGTATTTTACATTCTGGTACTATTATTGGTTCCATTGAACTGTTTTCCGGTTGTAGTCTTATATAATCATTTTCTTTATAAAAAGTTTTTACTGTTGCTTCATCTTCTATTAATGCAACTACAATCTCTCCATTTCTAGCAGTATTTTGTTTTTTTACTAAAATATAATCTCCATCTAAAATCCCTGCCTCTATCATACTTTCGCCTCGTACTGTTAGCATAAAGCTTTCACTATTTCCTACAAAATCAATTGGAATAGGAAATGTGTCTGTAACATTTTCTACCGCTAAAATAGGAGCACCTGCTGTAATTTTACCAATTACTGGAACATCTACTAATTCTTTTCCATTATATATTGGCTTTGGAATAACATTTTCGTTTTCAGAAAGCCCACCTTTTAATAACTTTAATGTTCTTCCTTTTTGTTCTTCTTTTTTTATATATCCCTTTTTTGATAATTTTGCCAAATATCCATGAACTGTTGCTGTTGAACTTAATCCTACTGCTTTTCCAATTTCTCTTACTGATGGTGGATAACCTTTTACTTTTATTTGCTTTTCAATAAATTTTAATATAGCTCTTTCTCTCTTATTTAAATCTGTCATTTCTTCTTTTTTCAATATAATCACTCCCCAAAATTATTATATAGAAAAATTACATTAATACAAAATTAAAGCTTTTATTAAATTGTTAATTTAGTAATTTCTCTTGTTTGCAATATATTATCATACAAACAAAAGAATGTCAAACAAAAGTTTTATTTTTTATACTTCCATAATTATTGGCAATATCAGTTTTAAAAATTTTACAAAATTACAAATCTGTTCATATTACTCAAGTTTACTAATTATGTAGGATTTTATTAATTTTAACAAACCTATATCAGAAGTAAAACTAAAAAATTCTATAAAAAGCGGTAAGTTTATTCCATTTAAATAAAAAAATTCAGGAGATACTCAAAGTATCTCCTTTTTAAGTCTTGGTTATTTGGTAGGACGGCGTACCCTACATCTCTTGCAAGACCATTTCTGGCGTGATAGCTGCCTCTTACTATCCTCAAATAACCTACTTAAATTGTACTCATAATTGCAAAAAATATTCAATGTACTTGAAATATATTACAAATATTGTAAATAGTCAATACTATTTTTAAAATTTTACGCAATTATTATATACTGTAACATAATTGTAACATTTTATTAACATTATGTCAACATATGCGTTTTACTAAAATTTACTTAAAACATCCCTCAAAACCAACCTTCATATTTCCATAATATGGTTTATTATAACATAAAAGACTAGAGTTGACTAGTCTTCTAAACAGTATTTTAAAATCAATTCTAAAATTTCTTTGTTTGATATATTCTCTCTTTCGTTTTCTGTGTTTTTTTATACTTCCATAATTATTGGCATAATCATTGGGTCTCTTTTTGTTTTTTTATAAATATAGTCTCTTAATTCTTCTCTTAATAAAGATTTTATTGTTGACCAATCTGTTATATGTTTTTGTTCAAATTTTAATATCTCTACTCTTAATAATTGCTTAATATCCTCCATTAAATTTTCTGACTCTCTAACATATACAAATCCCCTAGATAATACATCTGGTCCTGCAATTACATTTCCAGTTCTTGAATCCATTGTTAATACTATTATTATTAACCCATCTTGTGATAAACGTTGTCTATCTCTTAATACTATATTTCCAACATCTCCGACTCCTAAGCCATCTACCATTATTCTTCCAACTGGAACAGTTCCAGCTAATTTTGCATCATATTCATTCAATTCTAAAACTCTTCCATTTGTCATTATAAATATATTCTTTGGATTTATTCCAACCTTTTTTGCAGTCTCGCTATGTGCTATTAACTGTCTATATTCACCATGAACTGGTATAAAATATTTTGGTTTTATAAGTGATATCATCAGCTTTTGTTCTTCTTGGCAAGCATGTCCAGATACATGTATGTCCTCTAACGCATTATATACAACTTCTGAACCTATTTTCATTAAATCATCTATAACTTTAGATACTGAATTTTCATTTCCTGGTATTGGATTTGCTGATATTATTATTAAGTCATTTGGTGTTATTTGAACTTTTTTATGTTCTCCAGATGCCATTCTTGTTAATGCTGACATTGTTTCTCCTTGACTTCCTGTTGTTATTATTGTTAATTTTTCATCTGGATATGATTTTATCATATCTATATCAATAAATACATTATCTGGAACTTTTATATATTCAAATTTTCTAGCTGTTTCTATCATATTTATCATACTTCTACCACATACTGCAATTTTTCTTCCGTATTTTACCGCTGAATTTACTATTTGTTGCACTCTATGAACATTAGATGAAAATGTAGCTACAACTATTCTTTTAGTACAATTTATAAAAAGTTTATCTAACACTTCTCCTACTGTACTTTCAGACATTGTATGTCCTTTTCTTTCACTGTTTGTACTATCAGACATTAATGCTAAAACACCAGCATTTCCTAATGCTGCAAGTCTTCCAAAGTCTACCATTTCTCCATCTATTGGAGTATAATCAATTTTAAAATCTCCAGTATGAACTATAGTACCTACTGGTGTATGAATTGCTAATGAACATGCATCTGGTATACTATGTGTAATTCTTATAAATTCCACCTTCATTGAACCTAAATTAATAGTTTGCCCTGGATTAACTACTTTTAATTTTGTGCTTCTCAATAATCTATGTTCTTCTAATTTATGCTCAATTAATCCAATTGTAAGCTTTGTTCCATATATAGGTACATTTATTTGTTTTAATAAATATGGTATTGAGCCAATATGGTCTTCATGCCCATGAGTTATTACCAATCCTTTTATTTTTTCTTTGTTTTTCTCTAAATATGCTAAATCTGGTATAACTAAATCTATTCCTAACATATCATCCTCTGGAAATGCTAATCCACAATCTACTAATACTATATCATCTCCATATTCAAATACTGTTATGTTTTTACCAATTTCTAATAGCCCTCCTAATGGTATTATTTTTAGCTTTTCTTTTTTAAATTGCACCTGCTCACTTCTTGTGGTTTCTCTTGTACTTATACTTCTATTCACTCTTGGTCTATAATTTGTCCTTTGTCTTTCTACCATCTTTTCTTCTTGAATTTTGTTGTTTAAATTTTTTTCCATATTTTCTTTTTTCTCTCCTTATTTTTTATTGTTTTTGTATAAAATTTATGTGAAATATTTGCAAAGTTTTTTAGTAAATATATAAATTTTTACCCACTAAAAAAAATAGTTTAACAATTTTAAACTAATGATTCTCTCAATTTATATGTATTTCTTTATAATATTGTTCTTATGTATAAAATGCATTATCTCTTAACACATTTTTTATATAATTTTTAATAATACTAATTTATCCGAATCATCACTTTTATATACAAAATCTCATACTTTACCTAAATTTTAGATATAAACTATTTGTGATTATACTACTTTTTTTTAATTTTGTCAAACACACATTTTTTTTGCTATTGTATTATGTAACACATTTTTTAAAATTGAATAATATATAACATACGAAAGAATAACAAATACCTGTACTTATTTGAGGAGGTGAAATATTATGCCAGAAAATAGAGGAGGATGCGGTGGATTCGGATTTGGCGGAGATTGCTGCTGGATTTTAATTCTTATTATAATAATCTGCTGTTGTTGCGGTGGAAATAATGGTGGATGTTGCTAATTCTACCTATCAAATAAAAATAAGGGATAGTATTTTTAACTATCCTTTATTTTTATTTTGCTTAAATTTTCTTTTTTTCTTCTATCTGCTTTAACCTTTTTATCTTCCTTTCTTCTATCATCAAATATTTTCCCAGCTTTATCTTTAACCATATTATCACCTCATAATCTCTTTTGTATATTCTAAGTATAATATATTTAATAGAATGATGTCAATAATGCAAGTTCCTTTTTTCTAACCTCTAATTAATACATTCCTTCCATTCCTTCTGGCATGCCAGCATGAGCACTTCCGCAATTACATTCTTTTTCTTTTTTATCTGTCACAACACTTTCTGTTGTAAGGAACATTCCTGCAATACTTGCTGCATTTTGTAATGCACTACGTGTTACTTTTGTTGGGTCAACAATTCCTATTTTTTTCATATCTACATATTCTTCTTTTGCTACATTAAATCCTACTCCTATATCACTAGCTGTTATTTTATTTAAAATAACAGCACCTTCTAATCCTGCATTTGTTGCAATTTGTCTTACTGGCTCTTCTAGTGCTTTTAGAACTATTCTAGCACCTATTATTTCTTCTTCATTTAAATTTTTTAAAGACTTTTCTACTGCTGGTATTATATTTATAAATGCTGTTCCTCCACCTGCAACAATTCCTTCTTCTACTGCTGCTTTAGTTGCAGATAATGCATCTTCAATTCTTAATTTCTTTTCTTTCATTTCTACTTCTGTTGCAGCACCTACTTCAATTACTGCTACTCCACCAGCAATTTTAGCTAATCTCTCTTGTAATTTTTCTTTATCAAATTCACTTGTCGTTTCTTCTAATTGGGTTTTTATTTGTTTAATTCTTGAAGCTAATTGTTCTTTATCCCCTGCTCCATCTACTATTATTGTATTTTCTTTTTGTATTTTTACTTGTTTTGCTCTTCCTAGTTGTTCAATAGTAGTGTCTTTTAGTTCTAAACCTAAATCAGAAGTTATTACTTCTCCTCCTGTAAGTACACTAATGTCTTCTAGCATTTCTTTTCTTCTATCTCCAAATCCTGGAGCTTTTACTGCTACTACATTTAAAACTCCTCTTAACTTATTAAGTACAAGAGTTGATAATGCTTCACTCTCAATATCATCAGCTATTATTAGTAGTTTTCCAGATTGTTGCATTAAATTTTCTAATAATGGTAATATTTCTTGAATATTACTTATTTTTTTATCTGTAATTAATATATATGGATTTTCCATAGTAGTTTCCATTTTATCTGTGTCTGTTACAAAATATGGTGATATATATCCTTTATCAAATTGCATTCCTTCTACAACATTTAACCCTGTTAGTGCTGTTTTTGACTCCTCTATTGTAATTACTCCATCTTTAGATACTTTCTCCATTGCATCTGCTATTAAAGTGCCTATTTCTGGGCTGTTTGCTGATATGCTTGCAACTCTTGCTATATCTTCTTTTCCATTTATTTCTGAACTGATTACTTTTAATTCTTCTACTGCTGTATTTACAGATTTATCAATTCCTCTTTTTATTGCCATTGGGTCTCCACCTGCTGCTACATTTTTAACCCCTTCTTTAATTATTGCCTGCGCTAAAACTGTTGCTGTTGTTGTTCCATCACCTGCAATATCATTTGTTTTTGTTGCAACTTCTTTAACTAATCTTGCACCTATGTTTTCATATGCGTCATCTAATTCTATTTCTTTTGCTATTGTAACACCATCATTTGTAATTAAAGGTGCTCCAAAGCTTTTATCTAAAACTACATTTCTACCTTTTGGTCCTAATGTAACCTTTACAGTATCTGCTAGCTTATTAACACCATCTAGCATCTTTTTTCTAGCATCTTCTCCAAATTTAATTTCTTTTGACATATATATCCTCTCCTTTTTAATTATTCTACTATAGCTAATATATCATCTTGCTTAACAATTGTATATTCTGTCCCTTCATACTTTATTTCTGTTCCAGAATATTTATTTATAATAACTTTGTCACCTTCTTTTACATACATTTTCATTTCTTTTCCATCTTTTTCTCCACCTGGTCCAACTGCTACAATTTCTGCAATTTGTGGCTTTTCTTTTGCTCCACTAGATAGAATAATTCCACTTTTTGTTGTTTCCTCACTTTCTACCATTTTAATTAATACTCTGTCTGACAATGGTTTAATCATTATTGCATTCCTCCTTTAGATTTTTATTTTATTTGTCACTTTTAGTAACAATTTAGCAGTCAAAATGTTTGACTGCTAATAATTTATACCCTATTACATAAAAAGTCAATAGATTTTATTAATTTTATTCAAATTTTTTGTGTTTATTCTTAATACTTCTTTAATATACTTTTAATAGTTCTTCAAGTTTATAAATCTCTTACATTTTTCTTTTTACTTTTAAATAGTCTTTCAAAGCTGCTTGTAATATTTTAGAAAAATTTACATTCTCATTTTCTGCTAATTTATTTAACCATTGTGGTATAGTTAAAGTCTTTTTTACAGACTGCTCATCTAATTCATTTCTTACTAATGGCATCCATATATTTATTAAAATTGCCTTTTCATTATTTTTACATTTTATTCTATCCAAAGATGATGGAATTGGAATTTTTTCTTTTTCCTGTTCCATATCATATAAAACTAATCCAAGTACTTCTTCTGCATTTTTTATTGCTTCCTCTGTTGTATCTGCACATGATAAACATCCTGGTAAATCTGGAAAGCTAATATTAATTCCATCTTTAGAATAATCAAATATAGCCACAAATTCATAACTATCTTTCAAATTATCATCCTCCTATTTAAAAATAATTCCTGATTGTTTTGAAATATTTTTTAATGTTCCAATTGGTATTGTTTTTTTACTAGTAGATACAGTTACAATATCCTTACTGTTTAGTTTTGCAAATTGATGATGACTTCCTCTTATTCTTTTTTCATATCAACCATTTTGTAATAATATTTCCATTACTTCTTTTGGTGAATAACTTTTCATTATTATTCCCTCTTTCTATATATTATATACGTATTTTTTATACGTGTCAATTGTTCTGTTGTTTTTTGTGTTTTTAAAATTTAGATTTAAATTAATTTGAAAAAAAGAGCTCATAAAATTGAATTTTATTAGCCCCCTATTGATTTTTTATGATAGTCACTTAAATGCTTAAATTTCCTATGGTTTTTGTATCTCAATTATATAAAATACCTTTGTTTTTGTCAATATTTAATTGTAAATTTCTTACATTTTATTTTATTGTAGTTGTATTCTTTCTTCTCCAACTATTTTTTTAAATTCCTCTAATATTTCTTCTGTCATATATACTGCTCCACATGGCAATAACTGGTCTCCATTTTTTACATTTACCGCAATATTATTTTTTTTACCAGAAAAGAATTTTATTGCTCCTCTTAATTCTGATTTTTTTTCTTCTTGTAAATCAGTTATATTAATTATCAACTTTTTAGAACCTTTTGAAAAAAGAACTTCAATTTCTTTTTCATCAAATTGAGTAATATTATTTGCTACTATTTTTACAGGCTCGTCTTCTCTTATACTTAATCTTCCCTCTATTAATATTATTTTTTCCTCTAATAATATATTCTGTGAATTACTATAACAACTATCAAATACTATTATTTCTGTAGTTCCATATAAATCCTCTACTGTTAAAAATGCCATTAATGTATTTTTTTTCGTATATTTCTTTTTTATTGAAGTTATTATCCCTATATATTTTACTTGTTTTCCATCTAATTTTAAATTACTTTGTTCTTTTATTTGTAGCATTTGATAAGTATTTATTGTACTAATTTTTTCAATTTCTTTTTTTAACTTTTCTAAAGGATGTCCTGATATATATATTCCAAGCATTTCTTTTTCCATTGATAATAGCTCTTTTTCTTCAAATTCCTTTAATGTTTTAAAACTATATTTCATATTTTCTATTTTCTCGTCTTCAGTTTTTCCTAAATCAAACATTGTAACTTGACCTTGCATTGTTCTTCTTGATGTATCATTTATTGAATCAATTATTGCCTCAAATGATGCTAAAAGTGTACTTCTTGTTTGCTCAAATTCATCAAAAGCTCCTGATTTTATTAAACTTTCAATACATTTTTTATTTACAGATTCTCCTGCCATTCTTTCACAAAAATCTGTAAAACTTTTAAAGTCTCCTTTTTCTTTTCTTTCTTTTACAATGCTATCTACTACTGCTGTTCCAACATTTTTTACACTTCCGAAGTCCAAATCTTATTTGATTACCATATACTGCAAATTTTGTATAACTTTTATTTATGTCTGGTTTTAATATTTCTATATTTAATCTTTTACACTCATCTATATATTCTGGTACTTTATCTAAATTTCCTAAAAAACTATTTAAAGTTGCTGCCATGAATTCTGGCGGATAATATGTTTTTAAATATGCCGTTTGATATGCTACAACTGCATATGCAGCTGCATGTGATTTGTTAAATGCATATTTTGCAAATTCTGCCATTTCATCAAATATTTTATCAGCTGATTTTTCATCTATACCATTTCTAATACAACCAGGAATTATTATATTTCCTTCTTCATCCACTTGACCATATATAAAATACTCTCTTTCCTTTGCCATTACATCTAATTTTTTCTTTCCCATAGCACGTCTTACTAAATCTGCTCTTCCGAAGTGAGTATCCTGCTAAATCTCTTACTATTTGCATAACTTGTTCTTGGTATACCATACATCCATATGTTACATTTAATATTGGTTCTAAACTTGGGTGTGTATATTCACTATTTTGTGGATTTAATTTGTTTTTAATATATCTTGGTATTTGCTCCATTGGCCCTGGTCTATATAAAGAAACACCTGCAATTATATCTTCTAAACTATCTGGTTTTAACTCCCTCATAAAATTTGTCATGCCTTGACTTTCAAACTGAAAAACCCCTGCCGTATTTCCAGCTCTCCAGGTTTGCTCAAAAACTTTTAAATCATTCATATCTCTATCAATTTGTACATCTATTCCTCTACATTTTTTTACTAATTTTATTGTATCAGAAATTACAGTAAGTGTACGAAGTCCTAAAAAGTCCATTTTTAATAACCCTAACTCCTCTAGTGTTGTCATTATAAATTGTGTTGATATTGTTCCTTCGTTTACATATAATGGAACATAGTCTATTACTGGGTCTTTTGTAATAACTATACCGGCATGCGTGTGTTGATGCCTGCCTTGGAAGCCCTTCTAATCCCATTGCTATATTTAATAATTTTCTAGTTTCTTCATTTTCATTATAAAGCATTCCCAATTCTCTGTTTTGTTCTAATGCTTTTTTTATTGTTATATGTAATTCATTTGGCACCATTTTTGCAAGTTTATCTGCCTCTGCATATGGTAAATCTAATGCTCTTGCAACATCTCTAATTACCATTCTTGCAGACATTGTTCCAAATGTTATTATTTGAGATACATGGTCTTTTCCATATTTTCTTCCTACATAGTCTATTACTTCTTGCCTTCTCTCATAATCAAAATCTATATCAAAATCTGGCATGCTTATTCTTTCTGGATTTAAAAATCTTTCAAAAAGAAGATTATATTTTATTGGGTCTATATCTGTTATTCCAAGTGCATATGCAACTATTGACCCTGCTCCTGACCCACGTCCTGGGCCTACCGAAATACCTTGAGTTTTTGCATAATTTATAAAGTCCCATACAATTAAAAAGTAATCTACATATCCCATCTTTTCTATTACAGATAATTCATATTCAAAACGTGATTGTATTTCTTGACTTGCATTTTCTCCATATCTTTTTGTAATTCCATCTTTTGCTAATTTTTTAAAATAATCAGCATGAGTCGCAAATTCTGATGGCACATCATAGTTTGGAAGTTTTGTATTTCCAAATTCAAAATCTACATTACATTTCTCTGCTATTTTTACTGTATTTTCTATTGCTTCTGGTACATTTTTAAAGTATTCTATCATTTCTTCTTGAGATTTTACATAAAATTCATTTGTTCCCATACGCATTCTATCTTCATCTGTCATTTTTTTAGCAGTTTGTATACATAATAAAACCTCATGATTATAGCTATCCTCTTTTTTTAAATAATGAGCATCATTTGTTGCAACTAAAGGAATATCTAATTTTTTAGACATTTCTATTAATTTTTGATTCACTAGTACTTGCTCTGGCAAACCATTTGGCTGTATTTCTAAATAGTAATCTTCTCCAAATAAATTTTTATGCCACATTGCTATTTCTTCTGCTTTTTGGATATTGTTGCTTAATATCTCTCTATTTACATTTCCTGCTAAACAAGCACTTAAACAAATTAAACCTTCATGATATCTTTCTAAAATTTCATAATCTATACGTGGTTTGTAGTAAAAACCTTCTGTAAAACCCATTGACACTAAATTTGTTAAATTCTTATATCCTATCTCATTTTTTGCAAGTAGAATTAAATGATAATAATGGTTATCGATATTTGCTTCTTTGTCAAATCTTGTCCTTGGAGCAACATAAACCTCGCACCCTATTATAGGTTTTATTCCAACCTTTTTACATTCTTTATAAAAGTCTACTACTCCAAACATTACTCCATGGTCAGTAATAGCAATAGAATCCATCCCTAATTCTTTTGCTCTTGAAGGCAATTCTTTTATTTTATTTGCTCCATCTAATAAACTAAATTCTGTATGGACATGTAAGTGTACAAAATCTGACATTTTAGGTCTCCCCTCTTTTGCTTGTATTATATTATAAAGTAATATTTTTATCAAGGTAATAATTTGTTAATATTTAGACTAATTTAAGAAGTAGTAATACAAATTTACATAACTTTTTTGTTTTTTATTTACTATTTTACCAATATGTGGTATAATAGTATTTGTGTATCACTGTTTTGTAAACCAAATTTTCATGGAGGTAACAAAAATGATAAGATTAGTTGCGAGTGATTTAGACGGAACTATAATTGGAAGCGATAACAACATTTTTGAAAACAACCTTAAAGCAATAAATGACATTAATAATAAAAATATAGATTTTGTAATATGTACAGGAAAAACATATCCTATGATGAAAAAAATATGTTCTCAATTTAATGCGTCTTATGGAATATTTGGTAATGGAAATCAAATAATAAATTTAAAAACTGGTAAAGAAATATATAAAAAATTATTAACTACCTCAGAAATAAATACTTGTATTGAAGTTGCAAAAGCTCATAATTTGCATCTTCATTTATATACTAATAATGAAATTATTACTGAAGAGTTAAAATATATGGATTTAAGAAATTATAAGCTACAACAAAATAAATATTATGATACTTCTTTACAAATAACAATTGTAGATAATTTATATCAATATTTACAATTTAACAATCCAGAAGTATCTAAATTAATAATATCTTCTGATAATAATTTGTCTAATATAAAAAATGAAATATTAGATAAACAAAACCTTTCTATTACTACAATAAAAAAACGTGGTGAATATAAAGATAAGGTAATAAATAAAGAATATGAATACTTAGACATTACTCCAAAAAATATAAATAAAAGCACTGCATTAAATATTTTAAGAAATTATTTGAATGTAGATAATAATGAAATTATGGCAGTTGGAGATAATTTAAATGATTTAGATATGGTTAAAAATTCTGGAATAGGTGTTGCTGTTGCAAATGCTTATGATGAATTAAAACAGGTTGCAAAATATACAACTGTAAATTCTGTTGATAATGGTGGGTTTGCAGAAGCTGTTTATAAATTTATTGAATTCTAGTGCAATGCGAATTTTCGCTCGGAGCAAAAATTCGCATTACGTTTTTATTTATATAAGTTGTTATCTTTTATATATTTTAATACATCTTTATCTATAAATCCATCGATTTCTTCACTGTTTTTTATTTTTTCTCTAATTATTGTTGAACTTAAATGTATTTTTTTTGCTCCTTCTAATTTTATTAATGACTTTTTATTAGAGTTTAAAAATTTATTACTGCTTATTATTTTTTCAAAACTATCATTTTCTCGTTCTAATACAATAATTTTATAATTTTTTAATATTCTTTCTGGCTCTTTCCATGATTGTAATTCTTTTAGATTATCTGTTCCCATAATAAAATATATATTGTAATTTTTATATTTTTGTTTAAATTTATCTAGTGTTTGTATTGTATATGGCTGTTTTTTTGATATCAATTCTATATTTGATACTTCTAGCTTGTCTTCTTTATTGCATATTAATTTAAGCATATTATATCTATGCTCATTTTGAACTAAATTATCTTTTTGATATCTTGTACTTACTGGAACAAAAATTAGTTTTTCTATTTGTGGATATTTATACAAAATATTTTTAGCTAACAAAATATGTGAATTAATAGGCGGATTAAACGCTCCCCCAAAAATTGCAATTTCTCTTTTTTCCAAAATCATTTCTCCTTTAGTATTAATATACCACATATTATGTTTTATTTTCAACTTTAGAGAAAGACTGTATATTTTTAGGCTTAAAAATATACAGTCTTTCTCTATTTTAATACTTTAATTATAAAAAACTATTATCTAGTAACATTTTTTAAGCCATATCTTTTTTTGGGACATTAAAATCTTCTACAGCTACAAGATTTATTGTTGTTTGTATTATTAGAATTTAATACGTTTGCTAAACAAGCACAAATATTATTGTTTTCATCGTCTTCTTGGTTTAAGTGACAGCAACAAAGAAGTTTTACAATTATTGCTGTTAAAAAAGCAAGTATTGTATATGCAAGTGTTGCAATTAAAAATGTTGCATCAAATGCTGCAAATGTGACAATTAAAAATATTGCAAATATTAATGCAGCAACTGCTATTGGACATTTCAAAATTTTTTCTAGTATTGCTGATATTATTATTACAGCTATTGGTAATGCGAAAAATATTAATAATATATTCATAACTTTTACCTCCATATGTATTTTTTTAGTATTTTTTTCTATGTTTTCCCATAGATTACTTTACAGTATCTGTGTTTTTTATATAATATGTGCAATCTTTTAATTCTGTGAAAAAAATCCAAATTGAATATAATTCAATTTGGATTTTTTTGGATAAAGTAAATCTGTAAGCCGGGTTCTGTTAAAAACAGTCATTTATCTAGGATATATATTGCTATATATCTCAAGCCACCAACTTAAGAAGATGACGAGCAGTCTTATCCTTCTTACATTTAGGTGTTGCTCCAGATGGGGTTTACATTGACCAAATATGTCACCATATTCGCGGTAAGCTCTTACCTCACCTTTTCACCCTTACCTAGTTTAGTATTTCTACTAGCTGGGCGGTTATTTTCTGTTGCACTTTCCTTAAGGTTTCCCTTACTGGACGTTATCCAGCATCATTGCTCTATGGAGCCCGGACTTTCCTCATATAGAACCTTGCGGTATCTATACGCGACTGTTCAATTTACTCTATTTACTATTTTAAACTTTTTTTAAACAAAAGTCAATATTTACAAAGAATTCATGCTTTCTAACAAGGTTTTGTATTTAATGTAAAACAGTTTTTTATCTTTATATGTTAATGAATTTTGCATTTCTTTTATTGACACATATATTTTATTAACTTTATATTCTTTGTTTTTAATATATTCTATATCATTTAATATGTTTTTAAATGTTTCTTCACATTTATTTATATTACTTTCTATTTCACTCCAATTATCTTGTTCTACAAAAGAATAAGCTCTTATAATATATTCTTTTACTTGTTTGATGTTTTGATTATTGTTTGGAGCAGATATAAAGGTTTCATATTTAGGAATAAAAGAATATAGATTTGTAAGATTTGTTAGTGAATCTACTTTGTTTTCATTTTTTATACTTAATATACAATCATCTAATGTATTGCTAAACCCTAATATGTCATTACTATCTACATTTAAGCTAGACAAATCTAACACAATTACTGCCCATGCATTATTTATTATTTCTATTTCATTTTTTATAGTTTTCCAATCAATATCATTTTCGTCTGATTCAAGAACTGTTTTAGGCTCCATTTGCGTTACTGTAATATTACTTTTTTCTTTTGAACTACCACTTTCGCTTTGACTGCTTGATTGTTTTTGTTCTCCTTGTGACGATTGTCCACTTTGACTAGAGCCTCCGCTTCCACTACTACCACTTTCTTTTCCTAAACTAACTTCTTCAGAAGTAACATTATAATTTTGCAAACTTATATTGTTTAATTGATTTAATATGCTAATTATTTGTGTATCTAAATATTCTAATTCTTGAACAATTTTGTTTTTTGTATCTTCTTCTAAATCGTTTTTATTACTACAACCTATTAAAAAAATTAAATTTATTAAACATAAAAATAAAATACTTAATATTATCTTATTTCTTATCACATTATCACCTTAAAATATTATTTCCAAAAATTTATTATTTATTCTAATGAATAGCCTAATAGATAATGGAAATAATGTCTATTAAGAGGTAATAAAATGAGTGTTATAGTTAATTTATATAGCAAAAAAAATAATGAAATTTCTAGGTTCTTAAAAAGCTATAATGAAAAAGAAATAATAGATACAAATAATTTGCTAGAGTGGAAAAAAGAATTTCAAAATCCTATTGAAATAGCAGACTTTATTGGAGTATTTATAGACAATAATCAAAATTATGACATAAATATGTGGATTTGTTTAGATTCTGATTTTTTTATAAATATAACAGATTATAACGCAAACAAAATAATAAGATACCTTTTTGAAAGGTATCCTTATTAAGTATTATTGTTCATTATTTTTCTGTTCTAATTCTTCTTTTACAATTTCTGCTTCTTTAACATTCTCAAGAGATATTTCTGCATTTTCTAGTTTTTCTTCTGCATTTTCAAAAACTGTTTTTTCTTCATTTTGTTTTTCTCCACATTTAGGGCAAAATTGCATATCTTTATCTATTTGAGCAAAACATTTTTCACATAATTTTTTATTATTTAATTTTAAAATTTCTTTTCTTGCTTCCTCTACTTCTACTGATAATTCTTTTATTTTAGAACATTGTTCAGCTAAATCTTCTTTAATATTTATGTTTTCTTCTCTTATATATTTTTCGTATACCTTTGTGCCTATATCTTCATATAACTCCTTTATTTTTCCTTTGTTCTCACTAATTTTCATTTTCAATTTTGTTTCTTTTGCTATTTTACTTGTTGTTTCTGTTGTTTTTTTTCCTAAATCATTAAAAAAACCCATTTTAATTCCTCCTTATATATTTATATTAACCAATTTTAAAAACTTTTATTCTAATCCTCATGTTTTGCTTGTCTTGTCATTAATTTGTATAATGCCTCTTTTGGTTGTAAATTATTAAATAATATATTATATACATTATATACTATTGGCATTTCTACATCATATTTTTTAGATAATTCATATGCTGTTTCTATATTATCAATTGCCTCAATTGTCATTCCAATTTCTTTTTTCGCTTGTTCTATTGTTCTCCCTTGACCTATTAATATCCCTGCTTTTCTGTTTCTGCTATGTTCACTTAAACAAGTTACTATTAAATCTCCGGAGGCCTGTTAAACCATATATTGTTTCTGGCTCTCCTCCCATTTTTATACTAAGTTTCGCCATTTCTGATAAGCCTCGTGTTAAAAGTGCAGCAAAAGTATTATCCCCTAATTCGAGTGCTTTTGCTATTCCACTACATAATGCAATTATATTTTTTAATGCCCCCCCTAATTCCGCACCTTTTATATCATATGATTTATATATTCGTAAAGTTTCATTCATAAAAGTTTTTTGAACATCTTCTAAAACATCCTCATGTTTTGAAGCTATAACTAATGCGGTTGGTATTGCCATTGATACTTCTTCTGCATGGCTTGGTCCTGATAACCCACCAATTTTAGAATTAGGTAATTCTTCTTCAACAACTTCATTTAATGTATAAAGTGTATTTTTTTCAAATCCTTTTGAACAAATTATTATTGATTGATTTGTAATATATTTTTTGCATTTTACTAAAATTTCTCTAACAACTTTAGAAGGTGTTACAATTAGTATCATACTACTTCCTTGTATAGCTTCTTGAAAATCTGTTGTGCAAATTATACTGCTTGGTATTATTACATTCGGTAAAAATTTGCATCTTTTTTGATTATTTATCATATCTGCTTCTTCTTTAGAATATGACCAAATTTTTACATTATTATTTAACCCTGATAAATGTATTCCTAATGCAACTCCCCAGCTTCCACTTCCTATTATGCATATATTTTTTGTCATTAGTATTTCCTTCTTTCTTTTTTATATTTACTTTTTAAAACTTAATTTGTTTTCTGTTCCATTCCTTATTCTTTTTAAATTTTCTCTATGATTAAATATTATTAATAATGATATTAATATGCTTACTAAAATAGCTGAAAATTTAAAATCTGTCATAAATATAGTAAGTATTGGATATAAAATAGCTGCTAAAATAGAACCTATTGATACTATTTTTGTAAATGCCATTATTATAATTGCAAAGATTAAACATATTAATCCAATTTTCCAATTTAATGTTATTAATACGCCAAGTGCTGTTGCAACTCCTTTTCCTCCCCTAAATTCAAAAAATATTGGAAAAGTATGACCTAATATTGCAAAAAATCCAGCTAAATATTTTAGTAAATTTCCATCTAATTCTTTCCAAATATTTGTAGCTATAATTGCAATTACTACTGCTATTACTCCTTTTAAAATATCACATATAAGTGTTATTATAGCTAATTTTGTTCCTACAGTTCTTAAAACATTTGTAGTCCCTGCATTTTTGCTTCCTTTGTCTCTTACATCAAACCCTGCAAACTTTCTACTAAATATTACTGAAAAGCTTATACTTCCTATAAAATAAGCAATTATTGATACAACAATATATACTGTCATTTTAAACTATCCCTCCTTCTTATCTTTTTCTCTAGTTATTACTCTTATTGGTGTTCCTTCTAAACCAAAATTTGCTCTTATTTGATTTATTAAATATCTTTCATATGAAAAATGGAACAACTGCTTATTATTTACAAATATAACAAATGTTGGTGGCTTTGTTGTAGCTTGTGTAACATATAAAATCTTAAGTCTTTTTCCTTTATCTGTAGGTGGTTGAACCACTGCTATTGCTTCATTTATAACTTGATTTAACATTGAGGTTGATATCCTCATAGAATTCATATTTGCTACATTATTTATTAAATCAAATATTTTATCAACTCTTTGTCCTGTTTCAGCTGATATAAATATTATTGGAGCATATGTTAAATATGATAATTTATTATATACCTCTTTTTTATATTTTTCCAATGTTCCTGTTGTTTTTTCTACTGCATCCCACTTATTAATTACTATAATTATTCCTTTTCCTGCCTCATGTGCTTCTCCTGCAATTTTTGCATCTTGGTCTGTTACTCCTGAAGTAGCATCTATTAACATTAAACATACGTCTGCTCTTTCTATTGCTAAAAGTGCTCTCATTATACTAAATTTTTCAATTGACTCCGATATTTTACTCTTTTTTCTTATTCCAGCTGTATCTATAAAATTATATTTTCCTTTATCATTTTCAAAATATGAGTCTATAGCATCACGAGTAGTTCCTGCTACATCACTTACTATTACTCTATTTTCGCCTAATATTTTATTTACTAAAGAAGATTTACCTACATTTGGTTTTCCTATTACTGCAACATTTATTATTTGGCTATCTTCTTCATTTTCATTTTTAGGCGGAAAATTATCATATATAGCATCTAATACATCACCTATTCCAAGTGCATTTGTAGATGATACTGGATATGGGTCTCCGAAGTCCTAAATTATAAAATTCGTATATATCATCTTTTGCATTTCCAAAATTATCAGATTTATTGCATATTAATACAACTGGTTTTTTTGATTTTTTTAGTATTAATGCAATTTCTTCGTCTACTGCTGTTACTCCTTGTTTGATATCTGTAATAAATATTATTACATCAGCTATATTTATAGCAATATTTGCTTGTGCTTTCATTTGATTTAAAATAATATCATCTGATTTAGTTTCTATTCCAGCTGTATCTATTAAAGTAAAATTTCTTCCTCTCCAATTTGCTTCTCCATAAACTCTATCTCTTGTAACCCCTGGTGTATCTTCTACTATAGACAATCTTTTACCAATTATATAATTAAAAAAACTTGATTTACCAACATTTGGCTTTCCTATTATTGCGACCATTGGTTTTGGCATTATTTTCACCTTTTATCTTTCTTATGCTATTTTATACCAAATATTTTTTTTAGTCAAGAAATGAAAAAAAATGCCCTTATATTTTTAGGCATCTTTTTTTACTATTATTTCTTTCCCATCATAATATCCACAATTATCACATAATCTGTGTGGTAATACTGGTTCACCACAATGTTTACATGTTGCAATATTTGGTGTTTCTAATTTCCATGTTGACCTTTTTGTATGTGTTCTTTGTTTTGACCATCTTCTTTTTGGTTGTGCCATATTCATTCCCTCCCTTGCATGCTTTATATCTATATGTCTATGTTAATACATACTTTTTTATTTTTTTGTCACCATAAAAGTATACTAATTATTTTACACTTTGTCAAGGTTTTATCCAATATTTCTTTGTTTTACCGCCTCATAAATTACTATTCCTGCTGATACTGATGCATTAAGTGAAGTAACTTTTCCTTTCATTGGAATTTTTACTAAAAAGTCACAATTTTGTTTTACTAATCTGCTTATTCCAAACCCTTCGCTTCCTATAATTATTGCTATTGCTGTTTTTAAATCCTGATCATAGTAATAAGTTTTTGCTTCCCCATCTGTTCCGCATATCCATATTCCATTATCTTTTAAATATTTTATTGTTTCATTTATATTGTTTACTCTTGCTATTTTCATATGTTCTACCGCACCTGCAGAAGTTTTTGCCACTGTACTGTTAACTCCGCAAGCTCTTCTTTTAGGTATAATTATTCCATGGACTCCGGCTGTCTCTGCAGTTCTAATAATACTTCCCAAATTGTGTGGATCTTCTATTCCATCTAAAATTAATACAAAGGGTTGTTCTTTTTTTGATTTAGCTTCATTTAATATATCATCTACTTCTACATAATTAAATGGAGGAACAATTGCAATTACCCCTTGGTGATTATTTGTTTCAGATATTACATTTAATTTTTGTCTTTCTACTTCTACAATTACTATTTTTCTTTGTTTTGCAATTGATATGATTTTATTTATTGAACCATGTTTTTCTCCTTTTGCAATAAATATTTTATTTATATCTTTATTTGATTGTAAAAGTTCTAAAACTGAATTTCTACCTTCTATTTGGTCAGAGATTTTTTCTTGTTCTACATTATTTACTTTTTTTTTCAAATTTAATTCTCCTATTCATCATCTAATTTAAGCACAGATAGAAATGCTTCTTGTGGTATTTCTACATTTCCTATTTGTCTCATCTTCTTTTTACCTTTTTTCTGTTTTTCTAACAATTTTTTCTTTCTAGTAATATCTCCACCATAGCATTTAGCAAGAACATCTTTTCTCATTGCTGATATTGTTTCTCTTGCAATTATTTTTCCTTCAACTACAGCTTGTATAGGTATTTCAAACAATTGTCTTGGAATTACTGTTTTTAATTTTTCCGCCATTTTTCTACCTCTTGCATATGCTGTATCTTTGTGTACAATAAATGATAATGCATCAACTGATTCACTATTTATATGTATATCTAATTTAACCAAGTCTGATTTTCTATATTCTTTAAACTCATAGTCAAATGATGCATATCCTTTTGTCTTTGATTTTAATGTATCAAAAAAATCATATATAATTTCATTTAATGGAAGCTCATATTCTAATGCAACTCTAGTATTATCTAAATATTTCATGTCAATATACGTGCCTCGCCTTTCTTGGCATATTTCCATTACATTACCTACAAATTCTTTTGGAAGCATTATTTGTGCTTTTACTATTGGTTCTTCTATATATGTTATTTTTTGAATTGGTGGAAGGTCTACTGGGTTATATAATTCAATCATTTCTTCTGTTTTCTTATATACTTTATATATAACTGATGGAGCTGTTGTAATCAAACTTAAATCAAATTCTCTTTCTAATCTTTCTTGTACAATTTCTAAATGTAGCAATCCTAAAAATCCACATCTAAAACCAAACCCCAATGCGATAGAAGTTTCTGGCTCATATTGTAATGCTGCATCATTTAATTTTAGTTTTTCTAATGCTGTTTTTAAATTTTCATAATCTCCACCATCTAAAGGGTATAAGCCACAATATACCATTGAATTTGCTTTTTTATATCCTGGTAATGGCTCTTCTGCTGGATAGTTAGCATTTGTTATTGTATCTCCAACATGTAAGTCAGATACATTTTTTACACTAGCTGCAATATATCCAACTTCTCCAGCTAAAAGTTTATCACATGGCACTGTAACCCCTGGCTCTAAATATCCAAGCTCTGATACAATAAATCTTTTGTTTGTTGCCATAAATAAAATTTCATCACCTGTTTTTACTGTACCTTGTACTACTCTTATATAACTTAATGCTCCTTTATAATTATCATAAAACGAGTCAAATATTAAACATTTTAAAGGTTTTGTTTCGTCACCTATCGGAGGTTTAAATTCTGTTACTATTTTTTCTAATACTTCTTCTATGTTAAGTCCAGTTTTTGCAGATATACATGGTGCAGAATCAGCAGGAATTCCTATAATTTCTTCTATTTCTTTTTTTACTTCTTCTGGTCTTGCATTTGGTAAATCTATTTTATTAATAACAGGTAATATATCTAAATCATTTTCTAAAGCTAAATAGACATTTGCAAGTGTTTGTGCCTCTACTCCTTGACTACTATCAACTACTAATATTGCTCCTTCACATGCTGCTAGACTTTTTGATACTTCATAATTAAAATCCACATGACCTGGTGTATCTATTAAATTAAATATATATTCTTGTCCATCTTTAGCTTTATATAACATTCTAACTGCTTGTGCTTTTATTGTGATTCCACGCTCTTTTTCTAAATCCATATTATCTAAAATTTGGCTTTCCATTTCTCTTGAAGAAAGAAGACCTGTTTTTTCTATTAGTCTATCTGCTAAAGTAGACTTTCCATGATCTATATGTGCTATAATACTAAAATTTCTAATATGTTTTTGGTTGTTTTGCATAATTCCTCCCCTTGCATTAAATAAATCACATTTATACAATTCCACTTATTATTATATATATTAAAATTTTTATTAATCCATTTGTTAATAAGTTATCTATTACAAATGGAATTCCTATTTTGTTTATTTTGTCATATTCTTTTAATAATTGTTCTTTTTCTTTGTTTGTACATAAATTTTCTTTTTCTATATAATCTTTTGCCAAAAATTTTGCTCTTGTCATTGCATCTATTTCTAAAAAACTTCTTACACTAAATTGAATTAATGTAAACAAAATTAATATTGCAATTTGCAACATTGTATTGTTTATAACTTTAAATATTGTAAGTATAGTAATAATTAAAAAATATAGTATATTTATGTTTGAAAATACAAAATTAAATAAAAGCATTGTTCTATCTTGACATGCATGTAAACATTCATGTGCTATTGTTTGAAGCCTTGAATAGTTGCTTTTCATATCTGCAATTGAAATTTTATTTGTAATTGCAATATATAAACTAGTTTGAGTATTTTTTGCTTCTTCTACTTTTACCTCTTTATTGCCTAGCATTTCTAGCATTTGTTTTGCAACTTCTATATTTTTTGGAAATTTATCTGTTATTTTTTCCATTTCTTTATTTTCTTTCAAACTTTTTGCTTTCTTAAAATTAATTTTAAATACAAACTTGAATAAAATTGTTGTTACTAGTAACAAAATAATATAAATTATATTTTCCATCACTTACCTCTTTTACTTTTACTTTTAATATAAAAAGTATAACATAATTGTAAGTTTTTGTATATATTTTTTATAACTTTCATACATATCTTATATACTATATTAAGATTTGAAAGGACAGAATACAAACGCATTCTGTCCCTTTAATCCATTACTCTTTATTACTAATATAGCTCTTTAACTCATTATAATCTATAACTGAAAGTTTAACTGGTAATTCTTTAATATTTTCTGCAATATCATTAATATTTTTTACAACATCTTCTGTATAAAATTGTTTTATGCAATTATCACAAAAAAGCACTGGAGTATTCTCTATGATAACTGTTTTACTACCTTCTCTCCATATATAATTACTTTTCTCTTCATTTAAAATATTTCTACATTTACTGCATTTCATTTTTATAACTCTCCTTCTTTTTTTATAGTTGTTCATATTATATTAACAGTTCAGTCTCATATATTTTATCACACTACTATAAAAAAGAATACATTGCTACTAACTATTTAATGCATTATTTATTGCAATATTAACAATTTTATTTATTGACGCATCATAAATATTATTTGCTAATTTTATTAATTGCTCATATAAACTATTATCTATTTCAAACTTTTTGAGTATTGTTTTCTCTTTCTTTAATAAGTATTTATCTAAAATCTCCATTGTTACACCTCTTTTCATATTATATTGTTTTGAAGTGCGTTACCAATATTCCATAACAAAAAGTTGTCTGGGCTTTTAATATTCTTTAGAGATAACAGAGATTTTATTTAATTAATCCCTCATCAACTAATGCATTTCTTATAGCAATATTTATTAATAAATATACTGGAATTTTATATTTTTTTCTTAAATCTTTTAATGAATTCATTAAACTGCTTCTAATAAGGAATGTCCTAACAATTTTTGTACTATTTGTTTGATCATAAGTTTTTATATTTTCTGTTTCAACTAATTTTTCTATTGCTGCATTCACTAATTTATTTATAGATGCATCATAAGTTTCTTTAGATAGCTTTTCAAGTATAGTATAAAATCTATCATCAACTTCTACTGTTCTACCTATTGTTTTTTCTTTTTTATCAAATTTATTAAAGTAAGACATATTTACACCACCTTTTATTAATTATACAACATTCCAGTATTTTTATTAAGCACCGCCCACTATTACTTTTTTTAACTGTCGGCAGTTGCTTTTTTTGACATTATATATTATAATGTTTCAAAGACTAGGAGGTAAATTTAATGAAATTAAATAGATCCAACTCATTAATAAAGAATATATATTCTACACATTCTGAAGATATCATAACCATTGAAGATAAAGAATATCTAAAATTATTTGAACGCTTTAATGATTTAATATCAAATATAGAAGATGAAGAATTAAAACGCAGAATAATTTATGCATACATAATGATTGAAAAATTTCTTTTTAATTCTATAAAAACTACTAGTAAAAAATTTTATGAATTTGCATTTAATGATTTAAGAAATTTAATTATTAACGAACAAAAAATAGATAACTAAAAAATTTTATTATTACGAAGGAGGATATTATGAGTAAATTATATGATACTTATATATCATTAAAAACAAATGAAAAAGATAATGAAAATACTCTTTATCTATTCAAGTCTGGAATATTTTTCATTTGCATTGACAAAGATGCAAAAAAAGCATCGCAAATTTTAAATTTAAAGCTTACAAATCTTAATCAAGATATTGTAAAATGTGGCTTTCCAATTAAATCTCTTGAAAAATATAGTACTTTATTAAATATATCTAATTATTCTTTTAAAATAATAGATTCAAATCTTCAAACAACTTTTAAAGTAAATAATTATTCAATTCCAGATAATATCGACAAATTGTTGTTAAAAATATCTAATATTGATACTAATAACTTATCTGTTAGTAAAGCTTATAGTTTTATAGATAATATTAAAGATATTTCAAAGTCAATTTTAAATACAAAATAAATTTTTATTACAATATAAAATTTATTAGGGATAAGTCATAAGTGCAATTTTAAGTGCATCGTGGGGGGAGCTTCAACAACAATGGCTCTAGCAATCCTGCCGTTTACAGCAACGGTAACAATGGTGTAGGCAATTACAACATCAACATCGGTTTTCGCGTCGTGCTCTAATAATCAATAGTGATTATATTTTTCAAGGAAAATATACAGTTATGATATTAGATATTAAAGGGATTTATTCCTTCCTTTATAGGTAAATATGAATCAGTAGATGAGGTATTAGTAAATTTTTGAATATATAGTAGTCTACAATAATAAAAAGGATTTAATATGAATTATTGTTTTGTATCTGGGGAAATAATATCTCCAATAAATTATAGTTTTGTTTATAATAGTAAAAAGCATATGTCTGTTCTAACTTTCACAATTAGTATCAATACCTTTTGTGGAAATCGTACACAATTTACAGTTAAAGCATATGATGAAAAAGCGGATTTTGTATATAGATTTTTTTCAGAAAAAGACTTTGTTTGTATTTGTGGCTGGATTAATAGTAAAATAAATATAATAATAGAGGAAATAGAACATATTTCCTCTACATAATTTTTTCTTCATCAATCGCAAAATTATTTCTAATAAAATTATATGTATTTGCATACTTTATATATCCAAAATGTCCACACAAGTATCTTTTGGCGTCTTTTGAACTAATTTCTCCATTTTTTATTTTAATTTTTAGTTTCTTTATATTTTTCTTTATTCTTCTTTTTCCTTTATCCCTTATTTTCATTCTATATTCATTTATTTTATATCCACAGAAATTAACACCCTGTTTGTTTTTGAATATATTTGTTTTGTTATTAAATTTTAAATGTAACTTTTCCCAAATAAATTCTTCTATTTTTCTTTTAACTTCTTTTAATTCTTCTTTATTTTTCAACAAAATTATACTATCATCCATATACCTAAAATAATATCTTATTTTTAATTTATGTTTTATAAACTGATCTGCTTCATTATAATATAGATTTGCAAATAATTGACTACTTAAATTTCCAATTGGAATTCCACTTTCATCTCTTCCATAGTATATTGTTTGATTAATTAATTCTAATAAATCTAAATCTTTAATCTTTCTTTTTATTATATTCATTAAAATATCTTTATCTATGCTTTGAAAATATTTTGCAACATCCATTTTTAATATATAATAACTTCCGAATTCTTTTTGGCATTTCTTCATTGCATTTTGAACATCTAAAGCAGCCTTATGCATTCCTCTTCCTTTTATACAAGCATATGTAGTATCTATCATTTGAGGTAAAAATGCTGGTTCAAGAAAATTATCAAATATCCACCTATGCACAACTCTATCCATATATCTAGCAGCTTCAATTTTTCTTTTTTTCGGTTCTCTTACATAAAAAGTTGTATATTTTCCTTGCTTGTATTTTTTATTTTTGATTTGTTCATATAACCATTGTACATATTCTTCTTTTTTTACATTAAATTTTATTACATTTATTCTATTTTTTTTACCTTTTTGACATTTCAAATGAGCTTCCATAAGCTTGTCGTAACTCAAATATTTATAAAATTCATTTCTAATTGTTTTTGGCATAATATTTTATTAACCCACCTAAAATCATTCCAATTTCTTTTATTAAAGTATTCATTACATAGTTAAATTTTTTCTCATTTATCCAGTGCATTTTTTTCATTATTCTTAGCAAAATTCTTTGAGTATTTAATTGTGCATCTATTTTATTTAAATATAGCAATTTTTTACTTTTTTCCATTTTATCAACATACATAATATCTCTTAATGTTTCATACATTAATGTTTTATATTCATTACCAATACTATATTTTTCCGTTCTAGGTAATTGTAATAAAATTATTTCCAACATATATTCTACATAGATTTCATACTTTGGAATAAGTATAAGTGATGAATCTTTTTTTTCATTTACAACACTTGTCACTCTTGTCCCCTTTACTTCATTTTAATATTAGGAGTGTATAAATTTTACTTATACACTCCTTTTTTATTTTTTTCTTCTTCATTCTATATTTAATTTCATCTCTATTTCTTCTAGATACTGACTATATCAACAAGGGTCAGTGCTACATATAAAGCACGACGCGAAAACCGAAGTTGAAGTCGCAATTGCCTACACCATCGCCACCGTGGCTGTAAACGGCAGGATAGCTAGAGCCATAGTTGTTGAAGCTCCCCCCACGACGCACTGCGTATGTTCCGTTATTCTCTGTTGTCCATTCCCACATATTTCCTGCTATATCGTATACATTATATGCTTTAAAATCATCACTTGCTCCTGTTGCAAGTTCTAATCTATTTAGTCCAGAATTTTTAGGTGCTCCTATTACAGTTCCCTTGCTATATGTACTTGCAATTGTCCAACCAGAATTATAACCATGCATTGCAAACAATGTATTTAATCCTTCGTAATTTGTAGTTGTATTATTATAATAATTTCCCCATGTTGTTGAATTTGTTATATTCTTTGATGTTTTTGATTGTATTACTCTACATACTGCATTCCATGCATAACCGTCTACTAAATAACTTTTTAAACCATCTTTATTATACATTTTTTCTGCTACTATTTTAGAATTTGTTTGTGATATATAATTCCATGCTTGTACATTTTGTTTACTTACTGGTGCGTATGTTGTTACATTTTTCTTTGCATTTGTTGTATATGTTGCTCCATCTGTATTAACATATGCATCTGTCATAGTTTCTGGAATTCCTGCTTCATATCTTGATATGTAAAAACCACCATTATCTCTAACACTTGTTAATCCAACTCCTGTTGCTTGTGTATCTGTCCACCCTGTTTTATCTGTATATCCTCCTGAAGCCCAACTACTTGTTCTTGTTGAATATTCCGTTTCAGTACATGGTATCCATACAAATTCATTTCCATTACCATCTATTATTACAAGACCATTATCTAATGAGTTTTCTCCTTCTACCTTTGATACTGCAAATCCTGCTGGTATTTTTACTTCTTTTTCGACTCCTGCTAATGTTCCTTTATATGTTGTTTCTTTGGCATTCATAGATGCTTCTATAATTGTTAATTGCTTTGCTTCATTAATTTTTGCTTGTTTTGTTCGTTCTGATGCTTCACTTGCCTTATCTATTATTCCATTTTGTCCCAAAACTATACTTATTGTTACTCCTACTAATATTAACATTACTATTATTGTTATTACTAGCGCCACTAGCGTGATTCCTCTGTTTTTTTCCATTTTTCTTTTCCTCCTATCTTTTTTTTGGTTCATTTAAATTTTTACCTCCTTTTATTTTTTTAATTTTTTTTATTTATTTAAAAAATTAATATCGGTTTTGTAATTGTTGTGGTTGCTGGGTTTTCGGGTCGCTGTAGGCAGCGACACCCTACATTTTTTTGCAATGTGTTTGTTGTAATTATTTATTTTGATTGTAGGGGCGAACTGTGTTCGCCCGTGAACA
>JAUNSM010000098.1 GCA_030539215.1 Clostridia bacterium | reverse complement strand
GTTTTTTTGCAATGTGTTTGTTGCTTTTTCTATTTTTATTTTACATGAACATTTTGTTTTTGTAAATAGTTTTTTGCAAAAAATTTTTCCTTTTTTCTCAAAGGGAAAATAAAGTATAGAATGGAAAAAATTTAAAAAGACCTAAATACAAATTTTTAATACATATGGTAAATGCTAATGAGTAAACTTTTTTTAATATATTTTTTATTTTAAAAACATTTGTTTGACAATTGGTTTTGCATGTGTTATATTTATAGTACAAATGTTCGTTGAGGTGGTGTTATGGATATTCAGGAAAAATTAGAAATACTTTCTGCTTCTGCAAAATATGATGCTTCTTGCAGTTCTTCTGGAAGTAATAGGAAAAACACTAAAGGTGGTATAGGAAATGGCGATATTTCTGGAATTTGCCATAGTTGGGGTGCTGATGGTAGATGCATTTCTTTATTAAAAATTTTACTTACAAATTGTTGCATATATGATTGTAAATATTGTATTAATAGATGTTCAAATAATATAAAAAGAGCCACATTCACTCCTAGAGAAATTGCAGATTTAGCTATTGGATTTTATAAAAGAAATTACATAGAAGGATTATTTTTAAGTTCTGCAGTACTAAAATCTCCAGATTATACAATGGAGCTTATTTATGAATCTATATATATTTTAAGAAAAGAATATAAATTTAATGGATATATTCATTCTAAAATTATACCTGGTTCTTCTCAAGAATTAATAGATAAACTTGGAACGCTAGTTGATAGAATGAGTATTAATATAGAATTACCCTCTAACAATAGTTTAAAGTTGTTAGCACCTGATAAATCCAAAGTTGATATTCTTACTCCTATGAAATATGTTTCTAATAATATAAATTTTTCTAAACAAAATTTATTAGATAGTGGTAATAATAAATTATTACTTTCTGGTAAAGGTAATGGCTTTCTGCGAACAAAAAAAGAAAAATTTGCTCCTGCTGGTCAAACAACACAACTTATTGTTGGAGCAAGTCCAGAAAGTGATTTAAAAATTATAAAATTATCAGAAAACTTATATCAAAAATTAAAATTAAAAAGAGTTTATTATTCGGCATATATTTCTTTAAATAAAGATAAAAATTTGCCTACATTAGATAAGCCTCCACTTTTAAGAGAAAATAGACTTTATCAAGCTGATTGGTTGCTTAGATTTTATGGGTTTAAGGCAGATGAATTATTAAATGAAGAAAATCCAAATTTTAACACTATGTTAGACCCAAAGTGTGATTGGGCTTTAAGGCATCTTGATAATTTTCCTGTTGAAATTAACGAAGCAAATTATTACACATTATTAAGAGTTCCTGGAATTGGTGTAATTTCTGCCAAGAGAATAGTTACTGCTAGAAGGGCCTTTAGACTAAATTTTGATGACTTAAAGAAGTTAGGAATAGTTTTAAAAAGAGCAAGATATTTTATAACTTGTAATGGAAAATACTATGATAAAATCAGTAATTTTAATAATTCATTTATAGAAACAAATTTATTGTATCTAGAAAAAAGGAATTTACCTATTCCAAAATATACTCAAACTTCTATATTTGATTCACCTACAAAAGGAGATGTTGTAAAATGTTTAACTGGAAATATATAAACTGGACATATATTTATGATGGTAGTTTTGAAGGCTTGCTTACCATTGTTTTTGATTGTTATATAAATAAAAAGATTCCTAATAAAATAGTTTCAGAAGAAGAATATATGTTAAATATTTTAGATACTTGTTTATATGTAAAAACTAATTATGAAAAATCTAAAAGAATTGTTGATGGTATTGTTAAAAATATTTCCTATGATGTTTTATATAATTCATATAATGCTTTTTTATCCTCAAAAGAGTTTAAAGAAATTAATATTTTAAAATATATTTTAAATGGCTTTGTTATAGGCCCTAAAATTGATACTATGCTTTCAATTGATTATGTGCTAGCTGTGCAAAAATTAAAGAAAAATGTTTTAATGGAAGCACATAGATTAAAAGGACTAGTCCGTTTAATGGAAATTAAAAACAATTTGTTTTACGCCTCTATTCACCCTGATAATAATATTATAGAAAATGTTGGCAAATTTTTAATTAAAAGATTTCCTGCTCAAAATCTTATATTACATGATAAAAATAGAAATATTGCAATGTTATATAATCAAAAAGAATATTCTATTATCCCTGTTCCTTGTGGTATTAATATTAATAATTTTTCTGAAAACGAATTAAATTTTCAAAAACTTTGGAAGACATTTTTTAATTCTATTTCTATTAAAGAAAGAACTAATAAACGTCTTCAAATGCAATTTATGCCTAAAAGATATTGGCAAGATTTAATTGAAATATAAGTCAAATTACACCAAATGTTTCATTGAGCGATTTTTCATAATTGCTGTAATTACCTTCATTAGTACCTTTCAAGTTGTTTTTTCAGCTCTGAAAACTGCTATTTTAGTGCTACGCGATTGAACTTATTAAAACTCAATTTGTTTCTTCTGATACTTGTTTTATTATTGATGTAAAATCTGATAGTTTTTCATCAAGCCTTACTTGGCACTTTTTAAATACTTCAACAAGTGAATCAATATTTCCTGTTGTTTGTGCTTCATATAAAGTTTGTCTATATTCTTTATTATATTCATCATCTATTGCAATTAGGTCAACATCGTTTTCTATGCACTGTCTTAAAATAATAAATCTTCCTATTCTTCCATTTCCATCTTGAAATGGGTGTATATGTTCAAATTTTTGATGGAAATCTGCTATAGCATATATATCCTTTCTGCTTTCATTCCAATCTGCCAGTAAATTAAACATATTACTTTCAACTAAATGTGGCTCACATAATTTTAAATCGGTCTTTGACAATTGATTTGCATATCTTTTCCATTTCCCGATGTTATCTATTTCATCATCTACTGTTCCCTTTTTCAATAATCTATGCCATTCCCATAATAAATATTTGTCAAAAGGATTTTGCAATGTATTAATAACAATGTCAAATAATTCTAATGAATTTTTTGTTTCAATAATATCGTCTAAAAAGTGTTCTCCGATTTACTTGCTTTTGTTCTAGAAGATCTATTAAATTATCTTTGCTAAATGTACTTCCTTCTAGTTTGTTGGAATGATACAAATATTCTATTTTTATAGCATCATATACTGAGTTCTTTATTTTTGATAATTTTTGCATTGTGTTAATTGATATATTCATGCGTAACTCCTTTCGTTATATACATTTTAAATTTCTAACCATTTCCCCTCACTTACAATT
>JAUNSM010000043.1 GCA_030539215.1 Clostridia bacterium | reverse complement strand
TAAGCATTCTCAATGCTTGTATTAATTTTGAAGTTATAAAAGTGTCAAATTCCCGGGGTAGAAGGATTTGAACCCTCACAGGCGGTTTTGGAGACCGATGTGCTACCATTAACACTATACCCCTAAAAATAAAACTATAATTTATTATACAGTTTTAAATTGTATTATGCAATACATTTCTGTTAAATTTTTCAAAAACACTTGCATAATTTGCTTATCTATAGTAAAATATACAAAGTAAAAGAATTTTACCTTATACTTAACTAAAAGAATATCCGACTTTTTGTTCAGTTTAAGGCATATTTATTTAATAGGAGGAAAAAATAATGACAAAAGAGACAAAACAAGAAATCATTAATAATTATAAAAGAGATGAAAAAGATACTGGTTCATCAGAAGTTCAAATAGCTCTTTTAACTCAAAGAATTAATGAATTAACAGAACATTTAAAAGTTCATAAAAAAGATAATCATTCAAGACGTGGACTTTTACAAATGGTAGGTAAAAGAAGAAACTTACTTAAGTATTTAGCAAAAAAAGATTTACCTAAATACAGAGAAATAGTTGAAAAATTAAACTTAAGAAAGTAATTAAACTTTAATTAGGCGGAAGATTTTTTTCGCCTAAAAATATGTTAATTAAGAAGAATAATTTTGCAATATGAATGGTAGCTTGTAAAATGTGTTTAAAAAAAAGCATATTTTAGAGGTTACAGTTCATAAAAAATTATCTTCTTAAAAATAAAATGAGGAGCATATCTTAATTTTCAAGGTAATGTTTATACCTCAATCAAAATTATTAAAGGAGGATGAATTATGTTAAAAACATATTCAATGGAATTAGCAGGAAGAACATTAACAATAGAAACAGGAAAAATGGCAGAACTTGCCAATGCAAATGTCCTTGTAAAATATGGGGATACAGTTGTAATGGTAAACGTTACAGCATCAAAAGAACCAAGAGAAGGAATTGATTTTTTTCCTTTATCAGTAGATTATGAAGAAAAGCTATATTCAGTAGGAAAAATACCAGGAAGTTTTCAAAAAAGAGAAGGAAGACCAGCAGATAAAGCAATACTTACATCAAGAGTTATAGACAGACCAATTAGGCCTTTATTTCCAAAAGATTTTAGAAATGATGTATGTCTTGTAGCAACAGTATTATCAGTAGACCCAAACAATTCACCAGAAGTGTGTAGCATGATAGGCTCATCAGTAGCACTTTCAATATCTGATATACCATTTGGAGGACCAACAGGTTCAGTTGCAGTAGGATATGTTGATGGAAAAATAGTTATAAACCCAACAGTAGAACAAAGAGCAAAAACTGATTTAACATTAACAGTTGCAGGAACAAAAGAAAAAATAGCAATGATAGAAGCAGGAGCAAATGAATTGCCAGATAATATTATGTTAGAGGCAATAAAAGCAGGACATGAAGAAATTAAAAAGATTTGCGATTTTATATCTCAAATAAAAGAAGAAATTGGAAAACCAAAATTTGAATACAAATCATTTGAAGTAGATCATAATATATATGAAGAAATAGAAAATAATTTTACTGAAAGAATGTACAAAGATGTACAAGCTGAGAATAAAGAATTAAGAGATTCTAACATGGATAAATTAGCAGAAGATGTAAAAGCATATTTTATAGAAAAATATGGAGAGGAAAAAGCTGAAGAATCAAAACAAGATATTGCAGATAGTTTATACAAATTAGAAAAAAAATCTGTTAGAAAAATGATATTTGAAGAACATAAAAGACCAGATGGAAGAGCAATTGATGAAATAAGACCACTTTCTTGTGAAGTGGGATTGCTTCCAAGAACTCATGGAAGTGCGATGTTTACAAGAGGACAAACACAAGTATTGTCAATTACAACATTGGGAATGGCAAAAGAAGAACAAATATTAGATGGATTAGATGAAGAAGAAACAAAAAGATATATGCACCAATATAATTTTCCTTCATATAGTGTGGGAGAGGCAAGACCTTCTCGTGGACCAGGAAGAAGAGAAATAGGGCATGGGGCTTTAGCAGAAAGAGCATTAGTTCCAGTTATACCATCAGAAGAAGAATTTCCATATACAATAAGAGTAGTGTCAGAAGTATTATCTTCAAATGGCTCTACTTCACAAGCAAGCATATGTGGAAGTACTTTGGCATTAATGGATGCAGGAGTTCCAATTAAAAATCCAGTAGCAGGAATTTCAACTGGACTTGTATCAAATCCAGACAACCCAGATGATTATGTAATGCTTACAGATATCCAAGGATTAGAAGATTTCTTCGGAGATATGGATTTTAAAGTTGGCGGAACAAAAAATGGAATAACAGCAATACAAGTAGATATAAAAGTTGATGGATTAACATACAAAATAATAGAAGAAGCATTTGCTAGAACAAAAAAAGCAAGGCAATATATATTAGATGAAGTTATGTTAAAACAAATATCTGAACCTAGAAAAGAATTATCAAAATATGCTCCTAAAATAGTTACAATGACTATAGATACAGATAAAATAAAAGATGTAATAGGAAGTGGCGGAAAAGTTATAAATAAAATTATAGATGAAACAGGTGTTAAAATAGATATTCAAGAAGATGGAAGAGTATTTATATATACACAAGATTCAGAAAAAGCGCAAAAAGCACAATCTATTATAGAAGGAATAGTAAGAGAGATAGAAGTTGGAGAAATCTACGAAGGAACTGTTACAAAAATAATGCCATTTGGAGCATTTATGGATTTAGGAGGAGGAAAAGAAGGATTACTTCATATTTCTAAGATATCTGAAAAAAGAGTAGAAAAAGTAGAAGATGTTTTAAAAGAAGGAGATAAATTTTTAGTAAAAGTGTTAGATATAGATAATCAGGGTAAAATTAGTTTAACCAAAAGAGGATTGGGAGTAGAAGAAGTATAAATATTAAGATTGTTAAAAAAAGACATTTTTAAAACTGAAAAAGTAGAGAGTCTAATTGTGGAGCATATAAAAAATGAAAATGCAAAACAAATACACTTGAAAGGTATAAATCTTTATGTTATTATTATGGCATAAAGATTTATATGCATTTAGAAAGAGGTATAAAATGGGTTTTTTTGATAAATTAAAGAATGGACTTGGGAAAACGAGAAATTCTTTAACAGATAAAATGAATAATGTTTTTAGTAATTTTAGAAAAGTAGACGAAGAATTATTAGAAGAAATAGAAGAAGTTTTAATAATGTCAGATATAGGTGTAGATACATCAGTAGAAATAATAGGAAGATTAAGAGATAGAATAAAAAAAGAAAAAATCACACAAGAAGATGAAGTAAAAAATGTGTTAAAAGATGAAATGAAAAAGATTTTAGATGAAACAAAAAATGATTTGGATTTATCTAAAAAACCAACTGTTATATTAGTAGTTGGTGTAAATGGAGTAGGAAAAACAACTTCTATTGGTAAAATTGCAAATAGAATAAAGAAGGAAGGAAAACAAGTTATAATTGCAGCAGCAGATACTTTTAGGGCAGCAGCAGTTGAACAAGTGGAAATATGGGCAAAAAGGAGTAATTCACAAATAATTAAAAGGGAGGAAGGAACAGACCCCGCCTCTGTTGTATATGAAGCAATACAGCAATTAAAAAAGGAAAATGCTGATGTTTTAATATGTGATACAGCAGGTAGATTACATAATAAAAAATATTTAATGGAAGAACTCTTAAAGATAAAAAAGGTTATAGATAAAGAATTACCAGATGCACAAAAAGAAGTACTTTTAGTATTAGATAGTACAACTCGGTCAAAATGCAATTGCACAAGTTAAAGCTTTTAAAGAAACAGTTGATATTACAGGGCTAGTGCTTACAAAATTAGACGGAACAGCAAAAGGCGGAGTTGTAATAGGAATAGTAGCAGAAAATAAAATACCAATAAAATTTATAGGTGTTGGAGAGCAAATAGACGATATGGAAATTTTCAATTCAGAAGATTTTGTAAATGCTATAATTTAAAGGGGTGGACTATGAAAAAAAATAAAAAAAGAATAATACTTGTAATAGCTTTTCTAATAGTTTTTGCAATTTATGCAATATTTACATTAAGGGGAGAATATTTAAAAACCTTAGAAATAGGTCAAGAGTATACATTAGTATTTAAGCAAAATGTTAAATATAAAATATTAGTTGTTTTAATAAGTTTTGTAATACTATATATATCAACATATTTAACTACTAGATTTATAAAAAAAGGATTAAAAAAATTTTTCATTCAAGAAAAAAAAGAAATGCCTAAACTTCCAAATAAATCTATAAGTTTAATTTTTAGTGTAATACTTAGTATTGTAAGTTCTGCATTTATAACAGAAAAAGTAATGCTTGCGATAAATAGAGCTTGGTTTGGGATAAAAGATCCTATTTTTAATTTAGATATAGGATATTATATGTTTCAAAAGCCATTTGTAGAAACAATATTAATTTATTTTATAGCTCTAATGGCGTTATATTCTATATATGTAGCTTTATACTATATAATAACTTTCAACATATATTTTGAAAAAGGAATAGACCCAGTAACATTGAAAAAAAATACATTTATAAAACAAATAATTACAAATATAATATTAATAGTAGTTGGATTATCAGCACTTACTGTTATTAATGTGCAAGATGTAGTTTGTGGAAAATTTTTAAATTTATCTAATAATACAAGTTTATATGGAGCAGGATTAACAGAGGTTACGATAAGAGTATGGGGATATAGAATATTTGCAATTATTATTTTAATTTGTGTAATTTTGGCAATTAAATATTTTAGACAAGAAAAATTTAAAAAGCTAATGATTTCATTATGTGGAATACCAATATATTTAGTTTTGTTATTTGTAGTTATGATAGGATTTGATTTTATATATGTAAATAATGATGAGTTAGATAAAGAAAAAAAATATATAGAACATAATATTTCTTTTACAAAAAATGGGTATGATATAAATGTAGATGAAATAGAAATACAAAATAGTGGAACAATAACAACAGATGACATTGTTCAAAATCAAGAAGTAATAGATAATATTAATTTATTAAACGAAGATACAGTATTAAATATTTTAAAACAATATCAAACAAATTCGGGATATTATCAATATACAAGTACAAGACCAGGAATCTATAACATAGATGGTAAGCAAGAATTAGTTTATGTTAGCCCAAGAGAAATAATTAGTGATGAAACAAGAACATATAATAGATTCTTCAACAGATACAAGAACATATAATAACAAAACATATGAATATACACATGGATATGGTGCAGTTATTACCTCAGCTAGTAGAGTAGATGATAATGGAAATTTAGAATATATACAAAACAATTTTTCAAATAACAATAAAATAAAAATTGAAGAACCGAGAATATATTTTGGATTAGAAACAAATGAACCAATAGTAACTAATGCTAAAAACAAACAAGAATATGATTATCCATTAAATAGTATTACTAGTAGTACAAACACATATAATGGAACGGCAGGATTAGAACTTAATTTTATAGATAGAGTTATATTAGGTATTAAAGAAAGAAAAATAGGAATAGCTTTTTCAACAAATGTTACAAAAAATAGTAAAATAATTACAACAAGAAACATAATAGAAAGAGCAAAAACAATTATGCCATATTTGAAATATGATGAAAAGCCATATATGATTATTACAGATAGTGGAAAACTTGTATGGGTATTAGATGCATATACAACATCAAATAATTATCCGTATTCTCAAGAAACAATAATAGAATATGAAGGAATGAGAGAAAAGATTAATTATATAAGAAATTCTGTTAAAGTGCTAATAGACCCATATAATGGAACTACTAAATTTTATATTACAGATGATACGGATCCTATTGTTACAGTATATAAAAACATATATCCAGAATTATTTACTCAAGAGATAATTCCAGAAGAAATTGCAAAACATATAAGTTATCCCAAATATCTATATGAAATACAGTCAAAAATGTTAGAAAAATATCATAATATACAAACAGAAGTATTATATAGACAAGATGATGTTTGGAGTGTATCAAAAGAAAATACAACCAGAACTACTAGTGCAACAACAGGAAGTACAATAGAGCCATATTATACACAAGTAAAAACTGTAGATAATAACTCTTCAATATTAGGATTAGTTATTCCATATACTATTTCAGGAAAACAAAATATAATATCATATTTAGTAGGAACTTATGATAATCAAAATAATAAAAAACTAACTTTATATAAATTTAAATCAGAGAATTCTATACTTGGAATAACACAATTAGATACATTAGTAGAACAAGATGAAAAAATATCAAAAGAACTAAACACTTTAAATGTAACAGGAACAAAAATAGAAAAAAATATAATAGTAGTTCCTATAAATAATACATTACTCTATGTCGAGCCAATTTATCAAGTAATGTTAAATAATGAATCACAAGTACCATTATTAAAAAAGATAGTAGTTGCATCAGGAAACAAAGTAGCTATTGGAAATGATATAAAAAAAGCATTAACAAATCTTTTATCTCAGGAAGCAATAGATATAGAAATTGTTAGTGAAAACAAAGATGAATTAATAGAGCAAATTATAAATGCAAATAAAAACTTAGAGCAATCAAATATAAGTAATAATTGGGAGATGATAGGAAGAGACATGTCTAAACTTCAAGAGTTAATTCAACAATTAGAAAAAATAGTAGAACAAGAATTAATGCAAAAAGAAGAAACATTAGACGAAAATACTAATATTAATGAAGTTACAAATTCAATTTAAAAAATATTCAAATGCATATTATATAAAAAAACACCAAAAATATAATTGGGTGTTTTTTTATGTTTTTAAAAAAGATTAATAATAAAATTGATAAAATAAATAAAACTTTAGAAAAGTCAAATATAATTGAATTTTCTTATATTATTGGAAACAAGAAAGAAATTTTAAAAAGAAATTTAATTGCAGGTATCTCAAGAGGAGTTGGTATAGGCATTGGAATAACATTAATAACAGCTATAATAATATATTTTTTAAGAAAATTAATAATGCTTAACATACCTATAATAGGTGATTATATTGCAGATATAGTCGAGATTGTAGAAAAAAGCAGGTAGATTAAATTTAAAATTTTTAAAAAAAATTAGCAATCAAGGTTGACAATTGCTAAAAAAGTTGTATAATTAATTAGCACAACAACTTTATTAATAAAAGGAGAGATAATGTTAAGTAATAGACAAAAAAATATATTACAAGCAATAATAGAAGAATATATTAATACAGCTGAACCAATAAGTTCAGCAACTATTTTAGAACGTTATACATTAGAGTGTAGTAGTGCAACAATTAGAAATGATATGTCTGAATTAGAAAAGTTTGGCTATTTAGAAAAACCGCATACTTCAGCTGGCAGAGTACCATCTGTTAAAGGATATAGATTTTATGTAGATGAATTATTAAATGATGAAAATATTAGTTTAGAAGAGATTCAGTACATAAAAGAAAATTTAGAAACGAAAGTAAATGAAATAGAAGATTTGACAAAAATTGCAACAACAACATTATCAGAAATAACACATTATACTACAGTTGCAATAGGACCAAATTTAAACAATAATTTTATACAAAATATAAAATTTATATTACTTGGTGAAAGACTTTTAATGGCAATTATACTTACAGAAAATGGAGCAATAAAAGAAACTATTATTAAATATGGTGAGGATTTAACTCGGAAATCAAGTAAAAGATTTAAATACAACATTTAACAATAAATTAAGAGGAAAGCCTTTAGAAAAAATAGATAAGCCAATGGAACAATATATTTTATCTGCAATGAAAAATCAAGCAAAGGTAATAAAACCTATTATACAACAAATGAATAAAGCTATAGAAGAATCAGATAAATTATATTTAGAAGGGGCGAGTAAAGCACTTGATTTTCCTGAATTTAAAAAAATAGATACAGCTAAAAATTTTTTAAATATATTAGATACAAAAACAGAAATGCTAGAAATATTAAATTCTGGAATAGCAAAAGATATTAATGTTTATATAGGTGATGAAAACGAAAAAGAGGACTTAAAAGACTTGAGTATAGTAACATTTAAACATAGAGTTGGAAATAAAGATTTGGGAACTATAGGAATAATAGGTCCTAAAAGAATGAATTATTCTAAAGTTATTTCAATAATGAAATATATAAGTAAAAAATTAAATGAAAAATAATGTATTATTTTAATTAAATGAAAGGAAGAGAAAAAAATATGTCAGAAGAAAAAGAAAATATAGAAGAAGGTAAATTAGAAAAAGAAAACATTGAAGAAAATACTAATACAGATAAGACAAAACAAGAATTAGAAGAAACTACAGATAGATTAAAAAGGATAATGGCAGAATTTGAAAATTATAAAAAACGAAGCTTAAAAGAAAGAGAAATGTTATATAATTCACTTTTAGCAGATATAATTTCATCCTTTTTGCCAATAATAGATAATTTAGAAAAAGCAGTTAATACAGAAACAAAAGATAAAGGGTATAAACAAGGTGTAGAGCTGGTGTTAAAGCAATTTATAGATACATTCAAATCATTAGGAGTAGAAACGATAGAAACTATAGGAAAAATTTTTGATCCAGAAATACATGAAGCAGTAAGTAGTATTCAAGATGAAAATTTAGGAGAAAAAGAAATAAAAGAGGAGTTTAGAAAAGGATATAAAATTGGATCAAAAGTTATACGTCATGCAATGGTAATAGTTGCTAATTAAAATAAAAAAGTTTACATTTATTATAGAAAACAAAATAAATTGTGTTTTTAATATAAAAAATATAAATAAATTAAAAAAAGAAAGGAGACATATATATGTCAAAAATTATTGGTATCGATTTAGGTACAACAAATTCATGTGTTGCAGTTATGGAAGGTGGGGAACCAGTTGTAATTCCAAACCCAGAAGGAAATAGAACAACTCCATCAGTAGTTGCATTTTCAAAAAATGGAGAAAGATTAGTAGGACAAATTGCAAAACGTCAAGCTGTTACTAATCCAGATAACACCGTTATCTCAATAAAAAGAGATATGGGAACAAACAAAAAAGTGAAAATAGAAGGAGACGAATTTACACCACAAGAAATATCAGCAATGATTCTTCAAAAATTAAAAGCAGATAGCGAAAATTATTTAGGGCAAAAAGTAACAGAAGCTGTTATAACAGTACCAGCATATTTTAGTGATAGCCAAAGACAAGCTACAAAAGATGCAGGAAAAATTGCAGGTTTAAATGTTTTAAGAATTATAAACGAGCCAACAGCAGCAGCACTTGCTTATGGTATGGATAAAGAAGAAAATGATCAAAAAATTATGGTATATGATTTAGGAGGAGGAACGTTTGATGTATCTATACTAGATATAGGTGATGGAGTATTTGAAGTTTTAGCAACAAGTGGTAATAACAAATTAGGAGGAGATGACTTTGATGAAAGAATAATGAAATATTTAGTAGAAGAATTTAAAAAACAACAAGGAATAGATTTAAGTACAGATAAAATGGCTATGCAAAGATTAAAAGAAGCAGCAGAAAAAGCAAAAATAGAATTATCAGGTGTTGGTCAAACAAACATTAATTTACCATTTATAACAGCTGATAGTACAGGACCAAAGCATTTAGATATAACTTTAACAAGAGCTAAATTTGAAGAATTAATTAGAGACTTAATAGAAGCTACAACAGGACCAGTAAATCAAGCATTAAAAGATGCTGGCCTTTCAGCAGATAAAATTGACCAAGTATTATTAGTTGGTGGTTCTACAAGAGTTCCTGCAGTGCAAGAAGCAGTTAAAAAAATAACAAATAAAGAACCTAATAAAGGTATTAATCCAGATGAATGTGTTGCAATTGGTGCAGCAATTCAAGCAGGAGTACTTTCTGGAGATGTTAAAGATTTAGTATTATTAGATGTAACACCATTATCATTAGGTATTGAAACATATGGTGGAGTATTTACAAAATTAATTGAAAGAAATACTACAATACCAACTAAAAAGTCACAAATATTTTCAACAGCAGCAGATGGTCAAACAAGCGTAGAGGTTCATGTATTACAAGGTGAACGTGAAATGGCGGCATATAACAAAACATTAGGAAGATTCCAACTATCAGGAATACCACCAGCTCCAAGAGGAATACCACAAATAGAAGTTACATTTGATATAGATGCAAATGGTATAGTACACGTATCTGCAAAAGATATGGCAACAGGAAACGAACAAAATGTTTCTATAACAGCAAGTTCAAATCTTTCAGAAGATGATATTAATAAGGCAGTAAAAGATGCAGAAGCTCATGCTACCGAAGATAAGAAAAAGAAAGAGGAAGTAGAAGTTAAAAATAATGCTGAAAGTTTAATATATAGTAGCCAAAAAACATTAGATGAATTAGGAGATAAAATAAGTGGTGAAGAAAAAGCAAAAGTAGAGATAGAAATTGAAAATGTAAAAAAAGCATTAGAAACAAATAATATTGATACAATAAAAGAAGCTACAGAAAAATTAACAACAGTATTTTATCAAATATCTGAACAATTATATAAACAAAATGCAACAGCTCAACAAGGAGCAACAAGTGAAACATCAACAGAGGAGCAAAGTACAGCTGGTGATACAAACAATGGAAATGTATATGATGCAGATTATAAAGTAGAAAATGAAGGAGATTCAGATACAGAAAACAAATAATTATTCTAAAATAAAGACGTAGGGGCGAATTTTGTTCGCTTGAAAGAAATGGGCGAACAAAGTTCGCCCCTACAAATTATTTATACTTATCTGTGTAATAAATATATTTATTATAGAGATAATTAAAAAATAATGGAGGAGCAAATAAATGGCAAATAAAAGAGATTATTACGAGATTTTAGGAGTAGAGAAAACAGCAACAGATGAAGAACTAAAAAAAGCATATAGAAAGCTTGCAAAAAAGTATCATCCAGATGCTAATCCAAACAATAAAAAAGAAGCAGAAGCAAAATTTAAAGAAATATCGGAAGCATATGAAACTTTATCAGATTCTCAAAAAAGAAGAATGTATGATCAATTTGGAGCAGATGGACCACAAGGATTTGGAGGGGGAGCACCAGGAGGAGGATATTATTCATATTCTAGTTCTGGGTTTGATGGCTTTTCCGATTTTGGAGATTTAGGAGATATTTTCTCATCATTTTTTGGAGGAGGTTTTGGAGGAAGAAGTTCAAGACAAAAACCAGGACCTAAAAAAGGAAGAGATTTAAAATGCAACATGAATATAACATTTGAAGAATCATATTTAGGAGTAGAAAAAGAAATATCAATAACAAGAGAAGAAGAATGTAACTTTTGTCATGGTACAAAAGCAAAACCAGGAACAACGGTAGAAACATGTAAAGCTTGTGGCGGAATGGGAACAATTAAACAAACAGTATCAACAATTTTACGGACAAATGCAAACAACGAAGACTTGTCCTAATTGTGGCGGAGAAGGAAAAATAGTAAAAGAAAAATGTCCAGATTGTAGAGGCAGAGGAAAAACAAGAAATTTAGTAAAAATAAATGTTAAAATACCAGCAGGAATTGCAAATGGTCAAACTGTAGTTCTAAGAGAAGAAGGAGAAGCAGGGGAAAAAGGAGGACCAAAAGGAGATTTATATATAGTTGTAGATATTAAAAAACATAGTATATATTCTAGAAATGGTGATAATGTAATATGCCAAATACCAATAACATTTACACAAGCAACTCTTGGAGCTGATTTAAAAATACCTATGGTTAATGGAAATAAAGAAACATATAAAATTCCAGAAGGTACACAAACAGGAACAAGATTTACGATAAAGAACAAAGGATTTAAATCAGTTAATGGAAATTGGAATGGCGACTATATATTTACAGTTATAGTTCAAACACCTAAAAAATTAACTGCAGAACAAAGAGAACTTTTAAACAAATTAGCTAAAACAATGAATGAACAACCTCCAGTAAGAAAAAGAGGAATATTTGGGTAAAAAATTATTTGTAATTAGATAATAAAATATGATATAGTATTACTATAATATAAAAATAAAAGTATTAAAATTTATAATCTAGGATGTTCAGGAGGTTAAATTTAAATGAGAAAAGATGCTATAAAAAAAATAGAAGAAGTAATAGATCAAAAAAAGAAATTACCTACTGATATAAAAAACAAAATAAGAAAAGAAATTTTTATTAATTTAATTATTGCAATTATAATAATTACATATTTTATATTCCTTATGTTAGGAACCAATGGAAAGACTAAAAATGTGTGTATAATAGATTTTAATATATTTAGTTTGTTTTCTTTAGGATTAGCAATTTATTTATTTGAAAAAGCATATAAAAGAGGTAATGGAAAATTTGCAATATATGGTATAGAATTATTATTTGTTGCAATAGCCACATTATTTTTACCATATGTTATTTTTGAAATTGATGCAACATATAAAAAATATTATTTAATGATTAATTCATATATTGGCATTTATTATTTAATAAAATCTATATATATATCTATTAAAAGAAAAAAAGAATATATTAAACAAATAAGTGATATAAAAGATATTATCAAAAAGGAAAAATTTAAAAAAGATGATAAAAACAACATAGATAAAATAAAATCAAATAATAAAAAAACTTCTAAAACAGAATTATCCAAAAAAAGAGGAAGACCAAAAAAACAAGATATAGTAAAACCAAAAGAGAATACTATTAATGGAAGTAATATGACAGAAAAAAGGGGAAGACCAAAAAAACAAGATAAAAAACAAACAGAGCAAAACAATAATACAAGTAATATACCGAAAAAGAGAGGTAGACCAAAGAAAGAAGTGGTAATAAATCATGATTAAAAGCATGACAGGATTTGGAAGAAGTGTATATGAAAATGAGGGTAGAGAATATTTAATAGAAATAAAATCTGTTAATAATAGGTTTAATGATGTAAATATAAAATTACCAAGAAATTTAACGTATTTAGAAGAAAAAATAAAAAGAGAAATTTTAAATTCAGTATCCAGAGGAAAAATAGATATATTTATAACTTTTAATAACAATAGTGATTTGGGGAAAAATATAACTTTAAATATAGAAATTGCAAAAAAATATATAGAAAAATTAAAGAAATTAGCAAATGAAACAAAAATTATAGATAATATAAATATTATGGATATATCTAAATTTCCAGATGTATTAAATATTAAAATAGATGAAAATGAAGAAAAAATTATCGAAAAGGAATTGCTTTTTGCATTAAAAGAAGCAATAAAAAGTTTTATAGACATGAGAGAAAAAGAAGGATTTAAGATAAAACAAGATTTCGAAAAAAGAATTGAATTAATCTCAAAAAGAATTGAAAAAGTATCTAATATTTCTGCTGGACTTGTAGAAGAATATATAATAAAATTAGAAACAAGAATAAAAGAATTGTT
>JAUNSM010000042.1 GCA_030539215.1 Clostridia bacterium | reverse complement strand
CCGACGACCTCTAGCGTGACAGGCTAGCGTTCTAACCAACTGAACTACCAGGCCAAAAAAAATGGTGGGTGCAATAGGATTCGAACCTATGACCTCCTGCTTGTAAGGCAGATGCTCTACCAGCTGAGCTATACACCCTTTTTTATAACAATAGTAAGTATACTAAATTTTAATAAATATGTCAATACTAATTTTAAATTTTTTTGTTTTATTATACCAACTAAAAAAATAATTTGCAATATTCATATTGATTTGTAACATAATTGTAATATTTATTTGATATTTTTCATGTCAATAATATCTCTAATCACTTCTCCTGCAATAATTAATCCTGCAACTGATGGCACAAAAGATACGCTTCCTGGTATATTTTTTGTATTATCAACTTCTTTTATATTTTCTTTTACTTTAATTGGCTCTTCTTTTGAATATATTACTTTTAAATTTTTTATATTTCTTTGTTTTAATTCTCTTCTCATTACTTTTGCAAGTGGACATACACTTGTTTTGTATATATCTGTTATTTCAAATTTGCTTGGGTCTAACTTATTTCCTGTTCCCATACTAGATATTATAGGAATATTTAATTTTGCTGCTTGTTCTATTAAATATATTTTTGCAGTTACTGTGTCTATTGCATCTATTATATAATCCACAGAATTATTTAATATTTGTTCATCACAATTTGGCATATAAAATGTTTTATATGTTTCAACATCTGCTTTAGAATTAATTTCTAATATTCTTTGTTTCATCAAGTCTACTTTATATTTGCCTATTGTTTTAGTTGTTGCAATTATTTGCCTATTTATATTTGTTACTGAAACCTTATCATTATCTATTAATATAAATTTTCCAACTCCAGCTCGTGAGAGCCCTTCTGCAACATAAGAGCCTACTCCGCCTATTCCAAATATTGCTACTTTTGCTTTACTTAATTTTGCTATATTTTCTGGTCCTATTAGCATTTCTGTTCTTGAAAACTGATTAATCATTTTTTAATATTGCCTTTCTCTTTTATCGAATTTTTATTTAAACTATAACCTTCATTTTCTTTTTTAATTGCTTTAAGTTCATTTTCACGCAACTGCAAATTATCTTTTGCTACTGTCATTAGCAATTTTATTCTGTTTACTTGGTTTGTACTACTTGCACCAGGGTCATAATCTACTGCTGCTATGTTTGCATCTTTATATTTACTTCTAATAGTTTTTATAACACCTTTTCCTACTATATGGTTTGGAAGACATGCAAAAGGTTGCAAGCATACTATGTTCGATACGCCTTCTTCAATAAATTCTATCATTTCTGCTGTTAACAGCCATCCTTCTCCTGTTTGATTTCCTGTTGATAAGATGTCTTGTACTTGTTTAGATAGCTTGTTTATGTCACAAGATTTTAAATATCCTTTTTTAGAATTTAATAATGCTTTACTATAATCTTGTTCTATTTTGTTTACAAAATTTAAAACCATTTCATATATATTTCCTTTTATTTTTGAAGTTTTTAAAAGTTTAGAAGTTATTGAAGTGTTTTTTATCATATATTTTACAAATCCCATAAGCTCTGGCATAACTACTTCTGCGCCCTCTTTTTCTAATAGTTCTTCTGTATAATTATTACCAAATGGATGATATTTTATTAATATTTCACCTACTATTCCTACTTTTGGTTTTACATTGCTTGTATTTAATTCAATTTTTTCAAAATCTTCTACTATTTCATATAAACTTTTATTAAATTCTTTTTTACTTGTTTTACAAGCTAATTCTTTACACTTATTAATCCATTTTTCGTATAATTTATCTGTTTCTCCTTTATTTACTTCATAGGCTCTATTTTTATGTAATACTGTTTGCAATAAATCTCCATATATTGCCGATTTTATTAATTTTTCAAATAAAGAAAGTGTGATTTTAAATCCTGGATTTTTTTCTAGTCCTGCAAAATTAAATGATATTACTGGAACTTTTTCAAATCCAGCATCTTTTAGAGCTTTCCTAATAAATCCTATATAATTTGTTGCTCTACAACCACCACCTGTTTGAGAGATTATAAGTGCAGTTTTATTTATGTCATATTCTCCTGATTGCAATGCTTCTATCAATTGACCCGTTGTAAGTATAGATGGATAACATGCATCATTGTTTACATGTTTTAAACCTGTTTCTACAGTATTCATACTACATTCTTTTAATACTTTTACTTTATATCCTGACGATTTTAATGCCGCTTCAAGCAATTCAAAATGAATTGGAGCCATTTGTGGTACTAAAATAGTATAATCTTTTTTCATTTCTTTTGTAAATTTTATTTTTTCTATTTGATAATTTCCACCATCTACTAGCTTTTCATTGCATCTGTTATTCATACTAGCAATCAGCGAACGAATTCTTATTCTAATTGCTCCTAAATTATTTATTTCATCTATTTTTATTAATGTATACATTTTGTTATAGCTTGCAAGTATTTCTTCTGCTTGGTCTGTTGTAACTGCATCTACTCCACAGCCAAATGAATTTAATTGTACAAGCTCTAAATTGTTAGTTTTACCTACAAAATCAGCAGCTCTATATAGTCTTGAATGATATGTCCATTGGTCAACTACTCTAATTGGTCTTTTTACTTGTCCGAAAATGTGCTATACTATCTTCTGTAAGCACTGCTAACCCTAGGCTCGTAATCATTTTATCAATACCATGATTAACTTCTTCATCTAAATGATATGGTCTTCCTGCTAATACAATTGCTTTTAAATTATTTTCTTTTATATATTCTAATATTTCTTGTCCTTTTTTTTGAATGTCATCTCGAAAAATTTGGTATTCTTTTTCTGCTTCTTTTATTGCTTTATTTAACTCTTTAGTTGTAAAATTATATTTTTTAAATTCTTCTATCTCTAAAAATCTTTTACTTAAACCCTTTTTATTAAATGGTAAAAATGGGTTTATAAATTGTATATTACTACTTTTTAATTCCTCCATATTATTTTTTAAATTTTCAGAGTATGATATTACAATAGGACAATTATAATCATTGTTTGCTTTTTCATCCTCTTTTCTAGAATGCATTATACATGGATAAAAAATTGTGTTTACTCCTTTTTCTATTAAACTTATTATATGCCCATGTGATAATTTCGCAGGATAACATACTGATTCAGAAGGAATACTTTCCATTCCTTTTTCATATGTTTTTCTATTGGTTTTTTCTGATAATATTACTGTAAACCCTAAATTTGTAAATAAAGTAAACCAAAATGGATAATCTTCATATATATTTAAAACTCTTGGAATTCCAATTGTTCCTCTTGTTGCTTGTTTTTCATCTAATGGCTTGTAATTAAATAGTCTTTCATATTTATATTTGTATAAATTAGGTATTTCTGTTTTTGCTCTTTCAAGCCCTGCTCCTTTTTCGCAACGATTTCCAGATATAAATCTTTTTCCGTTAGAAAATTCATTAAATGTTAATAAGCATTTATTTTCACATCCCTTACATCTTGTATGAAGTACAGTTATTTTTAAGTTGTTTAATTCATCACTTTTTAATAATGTAGATTTATAATTCTTATTTTTATTTTTTAGATATTTTTCTCTTGCTATTAATGCTATTCCATATGCTCCCATAAGTCCTGCTATGTCTGGTCTTACTACATTTTTGCCTGCAATTAATTCAAAGGCTCTTAAAACTGCATCATTATAAAAAGTTCCTCCTTGAACTACAATATTTTCACCTAATGAGTTTATATCTCTAATTTTCATAACCTTTTGTATTGCATTTTTTATTATTGAATATGAAAGTCCTGCTGATATATCTCCTACTGTATATCCTTCTTTTTGTGCTTGTTTTATTTTTGAATTCATAAACACTGTACATCTTGAACCTAAATCTACTGGTTTTCTTGCTGTTATTGCTTCCCTAACAAATTCGTCCATACTTAAATTTAAACTTTTTGCGAATGTCTCCAAAAATGAACCACATCCAGAAGAACAAGCTTCATTTAGCATTATATTATCTATTGCTCCTTTTTTTATTTTTATGTATTTCATATCTTGTCCACCAATATCTATTATACTAGTAGCTTTTGGCATAAAACTTTTAGCTGCTGTATAATGTGCAATAGTTTCTATTTCTCCTACTTCAATATTTAATGCTGTTTGAATTAATTTTTCTCCATAACCTGTAACACCACTAAAAGCTATATAAACTTCTTCTGGAAGCCTAGTATATAGTCTTTTAACCATATTTATAACACTTTGTAAAGGCTTTCCTTCATTATTTTTATATGCAGAATAAAGTAAATTTTCATTTTCATCTATTAATACCAACTTACTTGTTGTGGAACCTGCATCTACCCCTAAAAAACATTTTCCCTTGTAATTTTTTAGGTCTTTTCTTTTAATTGTATGTTCTGCATGTCTTTTTCTAAATTGTTTATATTCTTCATCAATTATAAACAAAGGCTTTAAATGGTCTTCTGTATTATCTTTATAGCTTTTTAATAACTCCATTTTTCCTTTTAGTTTTTCAATAGATATTGCATTGTTTAACATTGATTCTATTGCTGCTCCTTTTGCAACTAAAAGGTGTGCTTCTTGTGGAAATATAATTTCTTGTTGTGTTAAATTTAATGTTTCTATAAATCTTTTTCTGAGTTCTGACAAATAATTTAACGGTCCTCCTAAAAATGCAACATTTCCTTTTATTGGTCTTCCACATGCTAATCCACTTATAGTTTGATTTACAACTGCTTGAAAAATAGATGCTGATATATCTTCTTTTGCTGCACCTTCATTTAATAATGGTTGAATATCAGTTTTAGCAAACACCCCACATCTTGATGCAATTGGATATATTGTTTGATAATCTTTAGCATACTCATTTAAACCATTCGTGTCTGTATTTAGCAATGTAGCCATTTGATCTAAAAATGCTCCTGTTCCCCCTGCACATGTTCCATTCATTCTTTGTTCAATAGATTTATCAAAATATATTATTTTTGCATCTTCTCCTCCGTAATTCTATTGCTACATCTGTTTTAGGTATGTATTTTTCTATCGCTCTTTTGCATGATATAACCTCTTGAATAAATGTCATTCCCAAAAATTCTGATACTGCTAATGCTCCGTGAACCTGTTAATGCAATTGTTATTTCTTCATTTGAAAATCGTTCTACTATTTTTTCTAAAGCTTCATATATTGTTTTTCTTGTATCAGAAAAATGTCTTTCATAATTTGTATATATTATGTTTGCTTTTTCGTCCATTACCACTGCCTTAACAGTTGTAGACCCCACATCTAGTCCTATATGTATCATTTTTATTACCCTCTTTTTTCATGTTATTTAAAAATTGAATTTATAATAATAAGGTTGAATATCATTATAAATAGAATTCATATATATAATTCCTCCACTTGTTGCTTTTAATTTTAAATTTGGAAATGTTTTTATCATTTTTTTGTTTGAAAAAATTGTATTTCCTATATTTAATATTTTCTCGTGTTGCATCAAATTTTCATATTCTACTATATATTTTTCTTTATTTGAAACATCTAAATTATATGAATATACAGTTCTTGCAAAAAATAGTTTTAACGCTAGTCCTGTTAATATAAAATCAATAAATAAAAATATACTAATAATTATAATGCATTTTTTTATTAGTTTTATTGATATTTTTTGTTTTAAACTATTCATCATTTTATCTATTATTGGATTAAAATGTTTTATTAAATATATTGCAAGTAACCCCCAGAATAGAGAAAAAGTAAAACATATTCTTCCATTAACATTTAAAAAATTATTTGAATAATCCCACCAATTTACATTAAATATTACTTCTCCCAAAAAGCTTATTATATATTCTACAATTGAACCTACTAAAAATCCTCCTAAGAATAAAGTATAATTATTTTTTTTAAAAGGTTGAAGTGCAAGTATCATTACAACTGCTCCTACTCCATATATAGGGCAAAATGGTCCATATAAAAATCCTTTTCTACTTTCTAGTAATCCTTTTGTTAATATTCCAAATATTGTTTCTATAATATATCCTGCTACACTATAAATCGCAAAATAAACAAGTAGTCTCCATATTGTTATTCCTGCTATTTTAAATACTTTTTCTTCTTTAATATTACCCATATATTCTCCTATTTCTTTGTCATCTGAATAATTCAGCTATATAATATAACTATATAACAAAAAACTATTTTTGTCTAGTATTTAATTTAGCCAAATAAACTTATTTGATTACTTTTACTCATTCCATCTAAACAACCAAACTTTTGAAGCATTTCTATTACTGCATTTCCTATTTTTGATTTTATTTGTAAATCATCTATTGATATAAATTTTCCCTGTTCTTGTTTTACAGCTTTTTCTATTCCTACTGCTGCAACTTCTCCAAGTCCTGGTATGCTAGAAAGTGGTGGACGTATTGCCTCATTTTCTATTTTAAATTTTGTGCTATGTGATTTGTATAAATCTACAGGTAAAAACTTTATTTTTCTTTCATACATTTCTAATACTATTTCTAGTATAGTGTATACAGATTTTTCTTTAACTGACATATTATTTCCTATTTTCTCTAATTCCTTTATTTTGCTTTTCACTTTTTCTTTTCCATATATCATTAGTTCACTATCAAAATCATCTGCTCTTATAGTAAAATATGCACAGTAATAAGCAAGTGGATAATATACTTTAAACCATGCTATTCTAAATGCCATTGTTACATATGCTACTGCATGTGCCTTTGGAAACATATATTTTATTTTTTTGCAAGAATCTATATACCAATCTGGTACATTGTACTGTTTCATTAAGTTTTCTTGTTCTTCTGTTAATCCTTTTCCTTTACGTACACATTCCATAATTTTAAATGAGTCTTGTGGTGGTAAATTCATTTTTATTAAATATGTCATAATATCATCTCTTGTACATATTGCGTCACTTAATGTTGCTGTTCCATTTTTTATTAATGTTTCTGCATTGTTAAGCCATACATCTGTACCATGTGATAATCCAGATATTCTTATTAATTCTTCAAATGTTGTAGGTTTAGTATCTTCTAACATTCCTCTTACAAATTTTGTACCAAATTCAGGTATTCCAAATGCTCCTGTTTTTGATTTTATTTGTTCTGGATTTATTCCTAATGCTTGCGTAGATGTGAATAAACTCATTGTTTTTTTGTCATCTAATGAAATTGTTTGTGGGTCTATTTCTGTTAAATCTTGTAACATTCTTATCATTGTAGGATCATCATGCCCTAACATATCTAATTTAAGTAAGTTTTTATCTATTGAGTGATAATCAAAATGTGTTGTTATTATATCTGAATTTGGGTCATCTGCTGGATGTTGTACTGGAGTGAATTCACAAATTTCTCTTTCATATGGTACTACTATAATTCCACCAGGATGCTGTCCGTGTAGTTCTTTTTACTCCTGTACAACCTGAAACTATTCTAGAAATTTCTGCATTTGTTATTGGTATATTTCTTTCTGCATAGTAATTTTTCACATACCCAAATGCTGTTTTATCTGCTATTGTACCAACTGTACCTGCTTTAAATGTTTTTCCTTTTCCAAAAATAACCTCTGCATATTTATGTATTTTTGATTGATATTCACCAGAAAAGTTTAAATCTATATCAGGTTCTTTGTCTCCGATTGAAGCCTAAAAATGTTTCAAATGGTATATCCATTCCATCTTTGTATAGTTTTTCTCCACACTCTGGGCATATTTTATCTGGTAAATCAACTCCATTTTTTATTCCATAATCTGTAAAATCAGAATATTTGCATTTTGGACATCTGTAATGAGGTGGAAGTGAATTTACTTCTGTAATTCCTAACATGTTTGCAACAAAAGATGAACCTACAGACCCTCTTGAACCTACTAAATATCCATCCTCATTAGACTTCCATACTAATTTTTGTGCAATTATATATAATGTTGAAAACCCGTTTTTTATAATAGAATTTAATTCTTTTTTCAATCTATCTTTCACTATTTGTGGCAAACATTCTCCATATAGCTCCTTTGCCCTTCTTGTGCAAATATTTTCTATATCCTGTTCTGCATTATCTATATGTGGTGGACATTTTTCTGATGAAATTGGGCTTATCTCTTCACATATATTAGATATATAATTTGTGTTTGTGACCACAACCTCATATGCCTTTTCCTTTCCTAAATAATCAAATTCCTTAAGCATTTCTTGTGTTGTTCTTAAATAAAGTGGTGCTTGGTCATCACTATCAGAAAATCCTTGTCCTGCCATTAAAATTCTTCTATATATTTCATCTTCTGGATTCATAAAATGTACATCACATGTTGCAACTACTTTCTTTTTTAGTTTATCTCCTAAATTTACTATTTTTTTATTTATATTTTTAAGCTCTTCTTCATCTGTAACTGTACCATTTTTTATCATAAATTTATTATTTCCTAATGGCTGAATTTCTAAATAGTCATATCTTTTTGCTATTCTTTCAATTTCTTCTTCTGCTTTTCCTGCTACAATTGCTCTATATAATTCTCCTTGTTCGCAAGCACTCCCAAGTATTAGTCCTTCTTTATATTTTTCTAATACACTTGTTAAAATTCTAGGTTTTTTATAAAAATAATTTAAATGAGAAATTGATATTAGCTCATATAAATTTCTCAATCCTTTATAGTTTTTTACAAGAATTACTGCATGGTAAGATGGAAGAGTTTTATACAACTCCTTTTTTTCTTCATTTTTTTTACCTCTTGTCTTTTTTGGTTTTTCTGCCTGTTTTTCAAGCATTTTTAAAAATACTTTTACTAATGATTTTACATCATCTAAAGCCCTATGTGCATTTTCTACTTTTATACCAAGTTTATCTGCAATAATTCCTAACTTATGTTTTTTAAATTCTGGAAATAATTGCCTAGACAATGCTAATGTATCTATATATTCATTATCCATTACAAGCTTTAAATTTTCTGCATTATATTTTAAAAATCCTATATCAAAATCAGCATTGTGTGCAACTAATTTTAAATTTCCAATAAAATTTAAAAATTTAGGCATTATTTTTTCAATGGTTTCTGCATCTTTTACCATTTGGTCAGTAATCCCAGTTATTTCTATTATTCTTTGTGGAATTGGTATTTCCGGATTTACAAAATACTCAAAAGTATCTATAATTTTTCCATCTTTTACTTTTACTGCTCCTATTTCTGTTATTTTCTCTGTTCTAAATGAAAGTCCTGTTGTTTCTATATCTAAAACAATATATTCATTATCCATTCCATTTGATAAATCAACTGCATTATCATCTGGAACTAAATAAGCCTCTACTCCATAAATAATTTTTATTCCAAATTTATCTGCCGCTTTTTTTGCTTCTGGAAAAGCTTGTACTACTCCATGGTCTGTAATAGCAATTGACTTCATTCCCCATTGACTTGCGCATTTTATTAAATCAGTAGCAGAACTTACTCCATCCATTTGACTCATTTGTGTATGCAAATGCAATTCTACCCTCTTCTCTTTTGCAACATCTTTTCTTTTAATCATCTCTATATCTGGTAATTCTATAATGATATTTGCAATAATTCCTAACTCTTTTGCAAAATTATCATATTGTGCATTACCAAGTATTCTTAATCTCTTAGCTTCTTTTAGCCTTTGCATTACAGTAGTTGCTTTTTCTGCTTCTATAAAAGATTTACAAGTAATTGTACTTGTCCCATCATAAATATTAAACATTGCAAGAGTTTTTCCATTTTTTAATTCCCTTGCATTTGTGCTTATCACTCTGCCCTCTATTGCCACTTTTCCATAATCAGGTGTTAAATCTGCAATTTTTACTATTTTTTCTTTTATTTTATCTGTCCTGCCAAATATTAATGAAGATTTCTGTTTTTCCTGTTTCTTAATAGGTTCTTCTACTACTACTTCATTTTGTACATTTATTCCATTAATTAAATTTTGACATGCTTGTTTTTCTAGTGCCTCCAAATATTCATGTTGTTTTTTTACCTCATCTTCTAGTATATCTTCTTTGTATTCTACTTTTAAATTTATTCCACATAAATTTTTTATTAGTCTTTCTAATTCTTTATCTATTTCATAAGAATGTAAAAAATCAGCACCTTTTGTTTTTAAAATTACTAGAATTCTATTTTCTTCTATTTCAGCAATACTATTATTTAAAATCCCCTTTGTTAATGGAAACTTTTTAGAAAGGTAATATACTATATCGTCCCAACATGGAAAATGAGGACTGACCCCTTTTTCTCCATTTCCGATATTTAGTTCTATTTTTTGTATCTGAAATTTTTGTTTTAAGTATTGTTCGAAGTTATCTATTTCTGCTAGTGTTACTCTTTTATTTGATAATAAATTTATCTCCAATTTTTTACTTTTTTTATATAAATTGATGTTTTCTATTTTACAATCTAATATATTATTTGGCTCTTTATAATCTTTAAATACGTCTTTTACCACATTTAGCATTCTGTTTCTTCATCCTCCATTAGAATATTCTTACTATGTCATTATATGTTATATACAATGACAGTCCTATAAGCAAACAAAATCCTGCCATTTGTATTGCTATTTCAATATTTTCTTTTATTGGTTTTTTTCTAATTGCTTCTATTATTAAAATTACTATTTTCCCTCCATCAAGTGGTGGAAATGGAAGTAAATTTGTTACTCCAAGTGAAAGTGATATAAGTGCAAGCATATATATAAATTCTTTTAATCCTTGTGTTTTTGAAACCACTTCTGATATTCCTATTGGTCCCATTAATTGATCTGTACCTACTTTCCCTGTAAATAGCATTTTTACATTATCAAGTATTGATACAGAAAAGTCTAATGTATCCCAAAAACCATAATACACATTGTTAAAAAATGTTTTTTCTGCTATTTTAAATATTACCCCTAATTTATATGAGGTTTGTATTTGCGGCATTATATTAAATGTCTTTTTTTCATCATTTCTTTCTATTTCTATAGTTATTTCTTCAGTTTCATTTTGGTTAATTAAATTTACTATTTTGTATGGGTCATTTTCTGTATCTATACCATTTATAGATAATATATTATCACCTACTTGTAATCCTATCTTTTCAGCTGGTGAGTTGCTATATATACTCTTTATTTTACTTGAAAGATTATCCTTTTCCACACCTAAATAAATACCTATTGTTTTTGTTTTTTGTATAACTGGAGTTAGTTTTATGTCTTTTATTTTATTATTCCTTTGTATTGTAATTATTATTTGATTTCCATTTGATTTTTGAATTGCCTTTTCTACATCACTTTTTAATCTAACTGCTTTCCCATTTATTTTTAATATTTTATCTTCTTCTTGTATTTGTGTTGTTTCTGTAATATATTCTGGAACAACTGTATCTATTGTAGTTGATATATAGTTTCCAGTTGCTGATACTAATATAAAATATACTAAAAGTCCAAATATAATATTAACAGTACCACCTGCAATAACTACTGCTATCCTTTTTGGTATGCTTGCTTTGCTAAAAGAACCTTCTTGTTCAGAACGTTCTTCTTCTCCCAACATATTAACAAATCCACCTAAAGGAATTAATCTTATAGAATATTTAGTTTGTTTGCCCTGTTTTTTCCAAATAATTGGTCCAAAGCCTATTGAAAATTCTCTTACTTTTATTTTGCTTATTTTTGCAATTAAAAAATGACCACTCTCATGTATAAATATTAAAAATCCTAGCAAAAAAACTATTTTAATTGCACTTGTTAAAAACGATATCAAGTTACCCCTCCTTGTTTTTTTAAATCAACTGTAGTAAAAAATACGCAAATGGTGCTATAAATATTACACTATCTATTCTATCTAAAATCCCCCCATGACCTGGAATTAAATTTCCAAAATCTTTTATATTAACAGTCCTTTTTATACTTGATGCTGACAAATCGCCTATTTGAGCTAATATACTTAAAAATCCAGTAATTAATATTATATATATATATGATATTTGTAAATCTGCAAATATATTTAATGCAATTGTATATATTAATCCTATTATTATTGCACCTATTGTTCCACCAATACAACCTTCTATAGATTTTTTAGGACTAATTTTTGTAAATTTATGTTTGCCAAATTTTATCCCTACAATATATGCACATGTATCAGTTCCCCATGCTGCAATTAATATAAACCATATTAAAAAATTTCCATTTTGTATTTTATATAGTAATGGCATAAACAATAAAAATAAGGTTATATAACATATGCCAAAAAGTGTTATCATAATATCTGATATACTAGTTTTCATATTTGTAACAATTACTTGTATAAATAAAAGTGCAACTATTATAGTTAAAGATAAACCTAAAGTTTGTAATAAATATTCTTTCGGAATTACGCCTAAAAAAGCTATTATTAAGCAAGATAAGTATGCAACCCATTCTACTGGTTTATTTTCTTTTGTGAAACTTTTTAAATATTCATACATTGCAATTATTGCAATTATTGAAAACAGTACATTTATTACATGTGTATTCCCAAATATTAAAATTAATGCTACAATTGGAAATCCTATTACTACACTTAATATTCTTTTTATTTTCATATATAATATCCTCTCTTTATTTATGGTTTCCTACTGGTCTTCCTCCGAATCTTCTATTTCTTTTTTGGTACTCTTGTATTGCCACTAATAAATCTTGTGTGTTAAATTCAGGCCAATGTTTTTCTGAAAAATAAAATTCTGTGTATACTAATTGCCAAGGTAAAAAATTACTTGTCCTTAATTCATTACTTGTTCTTATTAATAAGTCTGGTTCTGGTTGACCTGCTGTATATAACATATTTGAAATTAAATCTTCAGTAATCTCTTCTGTTTTTATTTCTTTTTTTTCTATTTTAGTTGCAATTTTTTTTACTGAATGTACAATTTCTGCTCTTCCTCCATAATTAAAAGCAATATTTAATACTAATCCCGTATTGTTTTTAGTTTTTTCTACTAATTTATCTATTTTTTTCTGTATGTCTTTTTGTATTCCCTTTTTCTCACCTATTACTCTTATTTTTATGTTCTCTGTATTCATTTTTTTAAGCATAGCATCTAAATTTGCTTTAAGAATAAACATAAGTGTAGACACTTCTTCTTGACTTCTTTTCCAATTTTCCGTTGAAAAAGCATACACTGTTAAGTATTTTATTCCTATTTGGTTACAAAATCTAGCTATATTTTCTAAATTTTTTGAACCTGCTTTATGTCCTTCTTTTGTAGATAATCCATTGTTTTTTGCCCAACGCCTATTGCCATCCATAATTATAGCTATATGTTTAGGTAGATTTTGCATATTTTCCATTTTTAATACACCTTTCATTTTATTATTTTCGTTTTTACTATTCTATCATAATATATGAAAAAAATGAAAGCTTTTTGAATTTTTTTTTCAAAAAGCTTTGTACTAGTTTTATTTATACATTCATTATTTCTTTTTCTTTTTCTGACAATATTTTATCAATTTCTGCAATTTTACTATCTGTTATTTTTTGTATTTGTTCTTCACAAGATTTTAATTCATCTTCTGTCATTTGATTGTCTTTTTGTAATTTTCTTGCTTCATCTATTCCATCTCTTCTTATTGAACGAATTGATACTTTTGAATCTTCAGAAATTTTCTTGATTTCTTTTACTAATTCTTTTCTTCTTTCTTCATTTAATTCCGGAAAAGCAAGTCTTATAACCTTTCCATCATTGTTTGGGTTTATTCCAATTTCTGCTTTTAAAATTTCTTTTTCTATTTCTTTTAATAAACTTGCATCCCATGGCTGTATTACTATTA
>JAUNSM010000097.1 GCA_030539215.1 Clostridia bacterium | reverse complement strand
CAGCATCTTCTGCTCTGTTTTCTCCACTTGCTCTACCAATTCCCATATGTGCCATGCCTGTGTTTAACATTACAGTTTTAACATCTGCAAAATCTAAATTGATTAATCCCGGTACTGAAATCAAATCTGATATACCTTGAACACCTTGTCTTAAAACATCATCTGCCATTTTAAAAGCCTCTACAATTGATGTTCTTCTATCTATAATTTGTAATAATTTATCATTTGGTATAACAACTAAAGTATCTACTTTTTCCTTTAAATTTAAAATACCTTTTTCTGCTTGATTTAATCTTTTCTTTCCTTCAAAAGTAAACGGTTTTGTTACAACACCTATTGTTAAAATTCCGAAGTTCCTTTGCTGCTGCTGCAACAATTGGAGCTGCGCCAGTTCCAGTTCCTCCACCCATTCCAGCTGTAACAAACACCATGTCTGCTCCTCTTAATACTTCTGCAATTTCTGCTTTACTTTCTTCTGCAGCTTGCATACCAATATCCGGATTTGCACCTGCTCCTAAACCTCTTGTTAATTTTTCTCCTATTTGAATTCTTGAATTTGCCTTTGACAATTGAAGAGCTTGTCTATCTGTATTTATTGCTATAAATTCAACATTTTTTATTCCTGATTCTATCATTCTATTTATTGCATTATTACCTGCTCCACCAACACCAATCACCTTTATAGTGGCTGTACCATCCATCATATAATTGTTTTCTTCATATTCTGTTTCCATCATTTCGTTTATTCCTCCTTTTTAATATTTACTGTTTTTTATATTTTAAAAAATTAACATCTTTTATTTATGAATAAAAAAACTCTTTTATTCTTTCTGCTATTGTTTTTAACAAAGTACTTTCTGTTTTTGTATCTATGCTACTAGCAACTGTTTTCGCAAATGGCCTTGATGCAACATATTTGACCAATGAATAACTTGATCTATAATTTGATTTTACTGTACTTATTAATCTTCCTGTTGATATTTTTACTGGTATATTTAGTATTATTTTTCCAGCAACATCACTTTTACTTATATTTGTAATTCCTTGTCCTGTTAAAATAACATTATTAATATTTGACTTTATTCCTTCATTTGAAATATTTTTATTTACTAATGAAAATATCTCTTCAACTCTTGCCTCTATAACTTCAATTAATTCTGAACTTCTTATAGTCTTAGTTCTCTCTTCTCCTTTATAAGTATTTAATATAATATCTGTATCATTATCTATAAAGGATTTTAAAGCAAGTCCATATTGTTTTTTTAATCTATCTGCTTCTTCTTCTGTTATATTAAATACATATGATATATCAGAAGTTATATTGTCTCCTCCTAAAGGAATAGTATTAGTATATATAAATGTTTTTCCTGCAAATACTCCTATATCCGTGTTTCCTGCTCCAATATCTAATATCATAATATTATCATTTACTTCATTTTTATCTAATATAAGTTCTCTTTCAGAGACCACATTTGGAACAATACCATCAATTTCTATATTTGCTTTTTTAAATATATTTGTTAATTGTTTTGCATAATCTTTATCAGCTAAAACTACTTGTCCTTTTACTGTAAATGTTGAACTTAAACTTCCTACTGGATCATCTATTATTCTTCCATTATCTAATGAAAATTCACTTATTATTATATCTATTAGAACTTTATCTTCTGGAATATCTATATCTTTAACTTGCATTATAGCCGAAGTTACATCTTTAGTCGAAATTCCTGCATATTTATCTTTTGCTTCTTTTAAAATGCTATTTTGTACAATAGTAACATATTTTCCCAGTATTGTAACATATGCTGAGTGTATTTTTATATTAGCTGTTTCTTCTACTTCTGCAATAACTTTTAAAATAGCAGATGATATTTCTTCTTCATTAGTAATTTTAGACTTTCTCATTCCAAAGCATTTACATTCACTTGTTGCAATGATTTCAACTTGATTAAAGTTATTAACCTCTCCAACTACTGCATTTACTTTGGAACTTCCTATGTCAATACCTACAATTATATCACCAATCGCCAAAATAAATTCCTCCGTTTTTTAGTATATTATTTACTGCTATAAGAATATTATATTTTATAAAAAAAGTCAATAGAAATGTTACAATTTTGTCATGTTTTTGTAATCTTTCTGTAATAACTATTACAATATAATTATTAGTATATAAATTTAATCTTGTAATTTAACTTTATGTTTTAATCATTATTTCCCTTTAACTTTTCTGCTCTATCTGCTGCTATTAAATTGTTTATCATTTCATCTAAATCTCCATTTAAAAAATTTTCCATTTGATATATGCTCATTCCAATTCTATGGTCAGTAATTCTTCCTTGAGGATAATTATATGTTCTTATTTTTTCACTCCTATCCCCACTTCCAACCTGAGACTTTCTTTCATTTGCAAGCTCTGCATCCTGTTTTGCCTTTTCCTGTTCATATAATCTAGATTTTAATAATCTCATTGCATATTCTCTATTTTGAAGCTGTGATCTTTCTGTTTGACATTCTGCCACTATTCCTGTAGGTTCATGTATTAATCTTACAGCTGACGAGGTTTTATTAATATGTTGTCCTCCAGCACCGAGATGCTCTAAATACTTCCATTCTAACATCTGATGGATTTATCTCTATTTCCACATCTTCAACTACAGGAAGTACTGCAACTGTTGCTGTAGAAGTATGAATTCTTCCACTACTTTCTGTATCTGGAACCCTTTGTACTCTATGTACCCCGCTCTCAAACTTTAATCTGCTATATGCTCCTTTTCCTGTAACCATAAAAGTTATTTCTTTATATCCCCCAAGACCTGTTTCATTTTCATTCAATATATCCATTTTCCACCTTTTTGTTTCAGCATACATTGAATACATTCTAAATAATGCTCCTGCAAACAAGGCCGCTTCTTCTCCACCTGCACCTGCTCTTATTTCACATATAATATTTTTATCATCATCTGGATCTTTAGGAATTAATAAAACTTTTAATTCATCTTCTATTTTTGGAATTCTTTCTTTTATTTCTTGTACTTCTATTTCTGCAAGTTCTTTTAACTCTTTATCATTAAGCATAGCCTTTGCCTGTTCCAAATCCATTTGAGCTTTTTTATATTCCTTATATTTCTCAGCCACCTCAGTAATTGCAGCATGCTCTTTCATTAATTTTTGCCATTCAGATTGTTTTGCAATTATCTCTGGGTCACTAATTTTTTTATTTAATTCTTCATATCGTTTTTCTACATCTTCTAATTTTTGTAACATTATATATTCTCCTCTTTTTTAATTAATTACGTTTTATTATACACAATAATAATATATTTTTCAATTCATATAAACAAAAATTATGAATAACTTGTGATAAGATCACCCCATGAAATTATTTTAGGAAAAGGACAC
>JAUNSM010000096.1 GCA_030539215.1 Clostridia bacterium | reverse complement strand
GCTTTAATATTATTTTCATATAGAGTTTTATCTATCTTACTTTGAATACTTTCCCAATTATCATCTACTATATATATGTTTTTTCTACCATTAACTATATTTGTATATTCAAAATTATCTGTAATTTCTGGCATTCTTTGATCGAGTATAATTGTTACTTTTGTACCTACATTTTTTTCACTTTCTAGAAGCATAGTTCCACCTATGTAATTAACTAATTTCTTTGTTGCAAAAAGAGAGGCATCGCTTTGATCAAGTTCTTCATTATGCTTACTAATATTATTTTCCTCTAATATACTATTGGTTTGTTCTATTGTCATTCCGATACCTGAATCTTCAATTGTTATTAGCAACCTGCAAACATCTCTTTTAATTATTGGATAAATAGTTAACTCAATAAAACCTTTTTTAGTATATTTTAATGAATTATCTAAAATAGAATTTATAATCTGCTTTAGCCTTACAACATCTCCATATAAATGATTTGGAACGTCATTAGAAACATTAACAATAAAATTAACATCTTTTGATATTAAATTCTTATATTTCACCTGTAATTGTTTGATCATTATTTTCAAATCATAATTATCTTTATATACAAATATTTTTTCTGAAGATAAATTGGAAATATCTAAAGTATCATTTATTATTAAATCTGCCTTAGTAGTTTCCTGAACAACTTCATTTAAACAATTATTTATATCAATATAATTAGAATTATAATCTTTTATAACTTTTCTTATGTTTGACAAAGGTCTTCTTAAATTTTGTACAATATCATATATAAAAAATGTTTTTTTCTCATTATTATTATCAGCAATATTTTTGTTTTTAATAATTTCTTCTATCATTTTCATATCTGGATTCTCTATTGTAAAATACATTAATAAAATTATATAAGTTTCAACAGAAGTAATTAATAGCAATCCGGGATTAAGCATTTGAAAATACATTGAACCTGCACCTACTACCAAAAATACAAATAAAGGTAGATATTTTTTAGATTTTAAATTTTTGAAATTTCGTATCATACAATAAAGCATAATAATCACTATTAATGATGATAAAGCATAAGTAAATATTACACTTGGTCCTTCTGTATATCTTACTGAAAAGTTATTTTCTATTACAAGCTTAATAGGTAAAGAAAAAATTATTAAAACTGAAATCCAGTAGCAAATTATAACTATAATTTTTGCTTTGTTTTTAATTTTTATCATATATTCTTTTTCATGAGATATTACAAAAATGTAAACAGTAAAAATTATTGCCCAAGTAATTATATAAACTAAATATAATTTCAATATTATATTACTCATTAATGGTAATTTATCATTAATATACGCTGCAAATGTACAACAAAATTCAATTATTAAACCAAAAAAATTTGTTACAATTAACCATGTGTATAATTTGGTTTCAACTGTATTAATATGTTTTTTATTAAAAAACATTAAAAGAATTAGTACACTAATAAAAATTGCACTTATTGGAAAAAATAATCCACTACCCATAACATTTTACCTCCACGTCGCCTACTATATACAATTATAGCATAAAAAAAGGATTTATTAACTACTAAATCTTTTTTTTATTATAAAGTTAGTTTTTTTGCTTTACCTTTTTCTTTTTCATATTCTTCATTAGCAAAATGTTCTAAAATTGGATAATCTATTTTATCTGCTTGCGTTCTTGGCAATTCTTTAACAAATTCAATACTTGTAGGAATTTCGTATGGTTTTAATTGAAACTTTTCGCCATTTGAAGAAGTTAATTGCAAAGCACATTGACTTAAAATATAATCTTTAATTTCGTCGGTTGGAACTATACCATCTTTTAATACTACAAAAGCTTTACCAGTATATAGCATTTCATCATTTGGCTTTTTTACAACAGCACAAGCATCAACTATATCAATAATTGACATTATATTTTGAACATAATCACAATATATTTTATTCAATGTAGATATAATATAAAATCTAGAATCCCTACCAGTTAAAGTAAAATATCCATCTTTATCTAAAAAACCTCTTGTTCCAGTTCTAAAATATTCCTTACCTTTGTAATAAAATTTTGCTTTTTCAGTAAGCTCTGGTTCATTAAAATATTTCTTGAAAACATGTTTGCCTGAAATACATAATAATCCTTCTTCACCATATTTTAATTCTTCTCCAGTTTCTTGATCAATTATTATAGGACTACTACCTAATAAAATTCTTCCAACTGTTTCTGGTTTATTTTCTAATCCGACAGCATTAGTATTAGCACCTACTGTTTCTGCATTTCCAGAACCATTGCATATAACAACATTTGCATTATGTTTTCTAAAAAAATCTATCCCGTTATTTGCTTGTGAAGGAGTCAAAAAGTCTCCTCCAGAAATAAATGTATGAATTGAAGATAAATCTTGTTCCGTTGGAATATTTCTCTTAATAAGTTCTAATAATGCAGGACTTCCGAATACTATATTAGGATTTTTAGATAGAAAGTAACTAATATTTTCATCAGTTAAGTTTGGTGCCAAAATTGCTTCTCTGCCACATAATAAGGACATTAATGTTGAAGTAGCAAATCCATAAGGATAAGTAAATGGCACACATACTAAACTTTTTTCGCCCTTAGTATTTGTTAGGTGTGTAGAATTTTTCATGTATAATCCAGATGATAAAATATTTCTATTTGTTAAAACCACTGCCTTTGGATTTCCAGTTGTACCACTTGTGAATAAGATTAAAGATTCTTGATCACCACCATATAATGTTTTAAATGGTTTTTTGTAATAATCTGCAACCAATCCCATTTCACTAAATGAAAGATAATCGCTATTACCAATTGTAATAGAAGTTGAATCAGCAAATTTTTTATTATTTAAATCTTTTTTTGACAATGTAACAATTTGTCTAATTTTTGTATTCTTTTTAATTCTCTCATTATATTCATTATTTTTATCATAGTTTATAAATAAAGGAGATTCAAACAAATTTAAATAACCTTCGATTTCTTCAACTGAAGCGAATGGATTTAGAAAAGTTGTTACAGCACCAATTCTATTTGCTGCTAAATATACCAAAACCGCTTGATAAAAATTAGGCATCGAAACAGTTATAATTTCACCTGCTTTTATACCAAGTTCTTTAAATGCTTTAGATAAAGTTGCAGCTTTACTTATTAATTCTTCATACGATATATTTAATTCTAAACAATCAATTGCATTTTCTTTTTTATATAAAGAACTAATTAATTTAATTGCATTATAAATACTTAAACTAGGAATTATCGGATGCACATCAAAATATTTCTCATCTTTTTCATGAGTCCTATCAATAGATGGATAATCCGTTTCTTTTTTATACATATTTTACCTCCTGAAAATTCAACTTATATATAAATATAATACAGTTATT
>JAUNSM010000041.1 GCA_030539215.1 Clostridia bacterium | reverse complement strand
CAGCTGTATTGTAGCCTTTTTATCTTCAAAAAAGTGTCAAATTCAGGATTATAAATGTTTCTTATATATTTATACAACAAATTTTTAAATATTGCAATACTTTTTATAAATTTTTTTTATTTTTTTAATTTTATGTTAATTTTTATATATTAAATTTAAATAATACTATGTCCCCGCTCTTGCATAATATATTCTTTACCTTCTGCTCTAACTAATCCTTTTTCTCTTGCAATACTCATTGAACCTTGATTTATTAAATCATTATAAGCCACTATTTCTGCTTTAATAAATCCTCTTTGTATATCTGAATGTATTTTTCCTGCAGCAATAGGTGCTTTTGTTCCTTTCTTTATAGTCCATGCTCTTACTTCTGGTTCTCCTGCTGTTAAAAATGACATAAGACCTAAAATTGAATAACTCTCTTTTATTACTTTATTTAAGCCGGATTCTTTTAGTCCAAGTGCTTCTAACATTTCGCTTTTATCTGTTTCATTTAGTCCTGTTAATTCCTCCTCAATTTTTGCACAAAGTGGAATAACTATACTATTTTCTGTTTTTGCATATTCTTTTACTTTTTTTACATTTTCATCATTTTCTGCATCTAATAACTGTTCTTCTGAAATATTGCATATATATAATATTGGTTTTGCTGTAAGAAACATTATTTCTTTTAATATTTCTTTTTCTTCTTCGTTAAATTGCAATATTCTTACTGGTTTTCCGTTTTCTAAATGTTTTTTTATTTTTTCTAAACAATTTATTTCCTGTTGATATTTTTTGTCAGATTTTAACATTTTCTTTGCTTTGTCTAACCTTTTATCTACTGTTTCTATGTCTGCAAAAATTAATTCAAAATTTATTGTTTCTATATCTCTTAATGGATTAATATTTCCATCTACATGTACAATATTAGAATTTTCAAAACATCTTATTACTTGAATTATTGCATCTACTTCTCTTATATGAGATAAAAATTTATTTCCTAGTCCTTCTCCTTTGCTCGCTCCTTTTACTAAACCAGCAATGTCTACAAACTCAACAATTGCGTGTGTTACTTTTTTAGTATTATACATTTTTGCTAAAATTTCTAATCTTTCATCTGGAACAGGTACAACTCCTACGTTTGGCTCTATTGTGCAAAATGGATAATTTGCACATTCAGCTCCAGCATTTGTTATACTATTAAACATCGTACTTTTTCCTACATTTGGTAAACCTACAATTCCTATTTTCAATTTTAATACCCCTTTACTTTTTCACTATTAATTGTAAATGCGTCAACATTTACACATTTGGAGCTTCCAGCCGGAATTGAACCGGCGACCTCTTGCTTACCATGCAAGTGCTCTACCTACTGAGCTATAGAAGCATTTAATGAGGATATTTTAATCCTCATTTTTTATATTTTTATTTGCCTTTTTTCTAATTCTTTGTATTGCATTATCAATTGATTTAATTGGCGTATCTAATTTCTCCGCAATTTTTACATAGCTATCTCCGAGCTGCAAATCTACTTAAAACTTGCTTTTCAAAACTGCTTAAATGTTTATCTATTTTGTTTCCCACTAATGTATAATATTCTTTTTTAGTTATTGTATCTAAAGGATCTTCTGCTGTATTAGTATTAAATAGTTCCATAAGTGATGTATCATCATCTTCGTATACAGAGGTATTTAGCGATAATGACGAATTTAATGGTATGTGTTTTTGTCTGTTAGAAGTTTTAATTGCAGTAATTAATTGTCTTTCTACACATAAATTAGCAAATGATCTAAATGAGTTTTGTTTATCTGTTTCAAAACTCTTAACTGCTTTATATAAGCCTATCATTCCTTCTTGAATAATATCTTCTTTTTCTGCTCCAATAATAAAATATTTATTTACCTTCATGTTTACTATATCTTTATATTTGCAAAATAAATACTCTAAAGCTTTCTCATTTCCTTCTTTTGCGTAAGATATCAATTCATTGTCTGTTTTTTTGCTAAAATCATCATTTGTAAAATAAGCTAAATTACTTTTTGCCATATTTTTTGCTTTTGCCTCCGCTTTTCTTTTGGTTTAGTTTTATTATATTTACTAATCGCACTAATGTCAATACTTTCATAACATTTTATTTTAATTAAACATTTTATATTCAATATCCTCCATAAATGGATATAATTCTTTGATTGCTTTTAATGTTATTATTTGTGTTTTAGGGTGTGGACCTTTTCCGTTCAAATTTAACTATTTGTCTTGAATAGCAATTTTGAGAAAGTTTACTTAATAAATATTTTGTTCCCATGTATATATAGTATATCTGATATCCATTATTTAAGTCCTTCCATAATTGTTCAAATGTGTAATCTTTGTTCATCGCTGTTCTCCTTCTATTTGAAATTTTTGCTTATTATTTTAATTAATCAATTTTTCAAATTCTTCTTCTGTTATTATTTCAACTTCTAATTCTTGGGCTTTTATAAGCTTACTTCCTGCTTCTTCTCCTGCTAAAACATAATCTGTTTTTTTAGATACTGAACCAGAAACTTTACCTCCAAAATTTTCTATTATATTACTTGCTTCTTCTCTAGTATATTTCTGTAATGCTCCTGTCAATACAAATATTTTCTGTTCAAACCTATTGTCTGCATTTTTTTTCTCAATTAATTTCATATTGACACCAGCGTTTTTTAATTTTTTTATTAAATCTATTGTTTGTTCTTGTTTAAAAAAATTGTATATACTTTCTGCAGTTATTTTACCTACATCATTTGTAATAATTAATTCTTCTAATGTAGCATTCATTAAATTCTTTAGACTTTTAAATCTTTTTGCAAGTGTTTTTGCAGATTTTGTTCCAATATGTCTTATTCCTATAGCACATATTAACCTATCTAAATCATTATTTTTACTTTTTTCTATTGCATTTATTAAATTACTAGCAAACTTTTTTCCTTCTTTTTTTAAAGATTCTATCTCTTCTTTTTTTATATAATAAATGTCTGATATCGTCTCTATTAGATTATTATTATATAATTGCTCTACTACTTTTTCTCCTAGCCCTTCTATATTCATTCCTTCTCTTGAAGCAAAATGAATAATATTTCTTAAATTTTGAGCTTTACATTCAATACCTATACATCTAACTGCTGCTTCTCCTTCTTCTCTAATTGCTGGTGCTCCGCATATCGGGCAAATGCTTGGCATTTTAAAGCTTTTTTCTTGTCCTTTTCTCTTTTCTTTTAATACTTTTACAACCTCTGGTATAACATCTCCTGCTTTTTGTATTAAAATATGGTCGCCTATTTTTAAATTCTTTTCTTTTATAAAATCTTCGTTATGAAGAGTTGTTTTTGAAATTTTAGAGCCTGCTACAATTACTGGCTCTATTATTGCCATTGGTGTAATTACTCCTGTTCTACCAACATTACATATTATATCTTTTAAGATTGTCTCTTTTTGTTCTGGTGGATATTTATATGCAATTGCCCATTTAGGTGTTTTAAATGTTGTTCCAATTTCTTCTCTTAAATTTAAGTCATCTATTTTTACAACTGCTCCATCTATCCCAAACGAAATATCTTCTCTTTGGCTACCTATTTTTTTTATTGCATTTATTACTTCATTGATATCTCCACACAAAATTTTTACAGGATTAACATTAAATCCTATTTTTTCTAAATATATTAATGCTTCATAATGAGAAGTGAATTTTATATTATCACTTTTTTGAACATTAAATATATAAATATCTAATGGTCTTGTAGCCGTTATTTTACTATCTAATTGGCGAAGTGAACCTGCAGCTAAATTCCTAGCATTAGCAAATTTATTTTTTTCTTCTTGTTTTGCATTTAATTCGTCAAAATTTTTTTTAGAAATAAAAACTTCTCCTCTTACAATAATATCAATATTTTCTTTTAGTTTTTTAGGAATACTTTTTATTGTTCTTAAATTCTCAGTAATATCTTCCCCAACTTGTCCATTTCCTCTTGTTGCTCCTCTTATAAATTCTCCATTTTTGTATTCTAAAGAAACTGATAAACCATCTATTTTTGTTTCTACAACATATTTTAAATGACTATCAAATTTTTTCATTCTTTCATCAAAAGAAATTAGCTCATCAAAAGAAAATACATCTTGCAAACTCTGTAAAGACACAATATGTGTTACTTTTTTAAATCCTTCCTTTATAGTTCCTCCTACTTTTTGAGTTAAAGAATCTTTGTTTATATATTCTGGAAAAGCCCTTTCTAAATTTTTAAGTTCATTCATAAGCATATCATACTCAAAATCTGATATTTCTGGTTTATCATCATCATAATACTTTTTTGCATAATATGCAGTTAATTTATTTAATTCGTCAATACGTTCTTTAGCTTTAATTTTATCCATAGTTCCTCCTGAAAAAAATTTATTCCCTTTTTCTTAAAATTTAGACAAAAGAAAACTACGTTCCTTTTGTCTGATTCAACTCTAATCTCTTAATAATTCTTTTCCATTTTTTATATAATTCCATCCAGAAAAAATTGTTGCTATTGTTGATATTAATATGAATACTGTTGATAAAATATTTATAACTAATTCAATTCCTGTTAAATTCTGGTAAATAAATTCTCCAAATATATTTGTATTATTTATATTTATAAACATTAGAATTATTGCTATCATTTGAGTTACTGTTTTTAGTTTGCCCCAAATACTAGCGGCTATTACTTTTCCTCCCTTTTCTACTGCTACTAATCTATAACCTGATACTACAAATTCTCTAAATAAAACTATTATTGGTATCCATGCTGGAAGATTTCCGTCTTCTACCAATATTAACATTGCTGCTAATACCAAAATTTTATCTGCCAATGGGTCTGCAAATTTTCCAAATGCTGTTACCTGATTATTTTTTCTTGCCAATTTTCCATCTAAATGGTCTGTATATGATGCTATTATAAATATTATATTCATTATCCAATATGATACTGATATTCCTAAAAAACAATATTGTATATTTAAAAATGGAATTACAATCATTATTGGAACTAAAATTATTCTAAAAATTGTAAGCTTATTTGGTAAATTCATAAATGCACCTCTTATCTATTTGTTTTATTATATAAGATATAAACTAATAAAACAATATATATTTAAAACTTCCACAGTTCATAATTTGCATCACTTGGCATTTTCAAATCTCCTCGTGGCGACAAACTAATTGACCCAACTTTTGGACCATCTGGCATACAGTTTCTTTTAAATTGCTGTGTAAAAAATCTTTTTATAAATATTTCTAACCAATACTTTATCTTCTCTTTTTCAAATTCTTTTTCAAAAGTTTTACAAGCTAATATATATATTTTTTGTGGTTCTGCTCCATATCTTAAGAAATGATATAGAAAAAAATCATGTAAAACATATGGCCCAATTCGCTCTTCTGTTTTTTGTTTAATATTTCCTTCTTTATCTGGCGGTAATAGTTCTGGTGATATTGGAGTATCTAATATGTCTTGAATTATCTTTTTATTTTCTTTGTCAGTACTTTGTTCTGCTATCCAATTTATTATAGATTTTATCAAGGTTTTTGGTATCCCAGAATTTACTGCATACATGCTCATATGGTCGCCATTATATGTACACCAACCGCAAAGCTAATTCTGATAAATCTCCCGTTCCTACAACTAACCCATTCTCGTTGTTTGCAACATCCATTAAAATTTGAGTTCTTTCTCTTGCTTGAGCATTTTCATAAGTTGTACCTTGCATATTTTTATTATAATCAATATCTTTAAAATGCTGAATACAACTTTTGGTAATATCAATTTCTTTTAATGTTGCTCCGTACTTTTTTGCAAGTTTTATTGCATTATTATGTGTCCTAGTAGTTGTTCCAAACCCTGGCATTGTTATTGCTATTATGTTTTGTGTTGATATACCCAATATTTTATAAGCTTTTGTAATTACTAAAAACGCAAGTGTAGAATCAAGTCCTCCTGATATTCCTATTACTGTTTTTTTTATGTTTGTATGTAATAATCTTTTTGCAAGACTATAACTTTGTATATTTATTATTTCTTTACATATCTCATCCGTTTTTTTTTTATTTTCTGGTACAAATGGAGTTTTGCAATATTGCCTTTTTAATTCTTTTAATTCATCTTTTATATCTATTAATATTTCTCTGTATTTTATATTAGTTTCGTTTGTCTTATAACTAATATTTTTTCTTCTATCATTTGCTAATCTTTTTGTATCTATTTCTGTATAAATCAAATTACTTTCAAAATCAAATCTTTCATTTTCTATAAGTTTAATTCCATTTTCAAAAATCATACTTTGCCCATCAAACACAAGGTCTGAAGTTGATTCATTTATTCCACTTGAACAATATATATATCCTGATACGGTTTTTGCAGATTGTATTTTTACTAAATCTTCTCTATATTCTTTTTTTCCTATTATTTCATTGCTTGCAGATAAATTAAATATAATATTTGCACCTAATAAAGCTAGCTTATTGCTTGGAGGCTCTACTGCCCATAAATCTTCACATATTTCTATACCAAAACACATCTCTTTATTTTGATTATCTTTAAATAATAAATCTATACCAAAAGGAACGTTTTGCCTTAATAATTCTATTTCATTTTTTATTACACTTTTACTAGATGAAAACCATCTTTTTTCGTAAAACTCTCCATAATTTGGAACAAAAGTTTTAGGCACAATTCCCAATATTTTTCCACTTTGTAATACAATTGCTGTGTTAAATAATTGATTTTCTGACTTTAATGGCATTCCTAATATACAGATAATATCTAAATTACTTGTATACTCTAAAATTTTATTCAAAGCCTTTTCTGATTCTTGTAATAATATATCTTGTTCAAATAAATCCTGACATGTATATCCAGTAATACATAATTCTGGAAAAACTACAATTTGTATTTGATTATTTCGGGCTGTTTCTATTTGATGAATTATTTCTTCACAATTAAACTTTACATCTGCAACTCTTAATTTAGGAACTATTGCCCCTACTCTAATATATCCTTGTTCTTTAAACATAACATATTTCCTCTCACAAATTTATTGTTTATATTATATTATGCTTTATTTCTTTTTGCAATAATAAATAGATTTTATTAATAATTAAATTTTCAAATTATTAACAAAATCTATGTGAAAAGTTACTTTTGTTTTAAATATTATTAATCTACAATATTATGCAAATCAAGCCTCCACTTCCCTCATTTATAATTCTTTCTAATGTTTCTTGTAATTTTTCTTGTGCATCTTCTGGCATTCTATATAATTTATTTTGCAATCCCTCATTTACTAATTCATGTAGATTTTTCCCAAATATATTTGATTCCCATATTTTTATTGGGTCACTTTCAAATTCTGAAAGCAAATAATTTACTAATTCTTCTGATTGTTTTTCACTTCCTACTATTGGTGATACTTCTGTTTCTATATCTGCTCTTATCATGTGTAATGATTGTTACAAACAGAAGTATTTTTTCTTCCCCTATTTATGCGATATTCTAATACATCATCAATTACCCTTATATGAACTTTCAAATCGATAACATTTTTTTGTTCTGTACTGAATACTTCTATTTTATCTAATAAACTATCAACAATTGAATTATTGAATCCATTTTCAAAATCTAATTCTTTTGCTATTATTTTTCTAAGTACTTCTATACTTTTTTCTATTTCTTCATTTGCTTCTTCTTGTTTTTCAAAGTCTTCTATTTTTACTTTTAGGCTATCTATCTCTTTATTAAAAGAATTGTTTCTTTTTTCAAATTCATCATCAGATATTTTACCTGCAATAGATAAATCAAGTAATTTATCTTTTCTTTTTAAAATATCGTTAATTTCTATTTTACACTTTGCCATATCTTGTTTAATACTTGATTTAGTTGCTATCGAACTATATATTTTAACTAAATCGTGGATAATGTCTGCTCTATTTGTTATTAGTTCATTGTAGCATTGTTTCATAATTTCATTTAGTTCTGTAGTATATAGAATTGGCATATCACATCCACTTCTACCTTTGCTTAAATATTCCTTACACTGCCATACTTCTTTATTCCCACTTGCATAACGATATAATCCTCTTTGGTAACTGCAATTATGCTTACTACATACAATTTTTCCAGAATAAGAATATTTATTATTATAACTTATATGTTTATCTCCTTTAATACTTTGGCTTCTCTTTGATAAAATCTTGTTGGCTTTTTCCCATAATTCTTCACTTACTATTGGAGGAACATCAACTTCATTTTTATACATAACCCAATCTTGTTCATCAAATACTTTTCTATCATTAGAACGATAATCATATTTTTGCGTTTTCTTTCCACAATAATATCCTTTATATTTTGGATTTAATAATATATTTCTTACAGTAGAAAAAGCAAAACGATTTCCTTCTGTATTAACATATCCTCTAGTTGAAAGCTCATTTGCTATTGCTCTAATCCCCATTCTTTGTGTTGCGTATAATTCAAAAATTAGTTTTACCATCTCTGCTTGCTCTTCATCTATTATGAGTTTTCCATTATCTTTTTTGTAACCCCATATTTTATTGTTACCAAGAACAACACCTTTTTCTATTGCTCTCTTAAAGCCAAATTTTACTCTTTCAGATATTTTACGAACTTCATCTTGTGCCATGCTAGACATTATAGTAAGTCTTAATTCACTATCTGGCAATAGTGTATTGATATTATCAGATTGAAAATATACTCCTACACCATTATGTAATAGTTCTTGAGTATATTTAATACTATCTAATGTGTTACGAGAAAAACGACTTATTTCTTTAGTAATAATAAAATCAAATTTTCCAAGTTTAGCATCATCAATCATTTTTAAAAAACTGTCTCTTTTTGATACACTTGTACCAGAAATTCCCTCATCAATATACCCTTCTATATATGTCCAGTTAGCATTTTTAGAAATAAAGTCACTATAATAATTTATTTGATTTTGTAAGGAATGTATTTGTTCATCTTTATCTGTAGAAACACGAGCATAATATGTAACTCTCAAAGGTAAATCATATAGTGTCTTTCCTCTATTTAGTTCCTGTTTAATATCATATAAATCCATAACATCATTTCCTTTTTTCTTAACTTCTGTATAGTTTGTATTATTATAATATATGCTCATTTAATTGTCAATAAAAAAGCATACAATATATAAATCATTGTAAGCTTTAAATATGTAATTAGGATTTGATTATTATTTCTTTTGCTTTTGTATACATTTCTTCTGTAATATATCCTTTTTCAAAAAGAGAGTGGTTAATTGATAATTTTATTTCAATAAGAAACGCATTCATTTCTTTACTTGTTTCTTCAGTTTGACTAATTATCATTCAACCACCTACCCTTCTTAAATCTTTTTTTTGAAATTTTTATAGCTTGTTTTTAATTGTATGATTTCAATTTTTATTTATTACTAAAATTTAATTTTTCTGCATAATATAATGCACTATTTCTGTTATACAGTCTAAAAGCACTTTTCATATTCATTGATAAATCTTGAATTGTTATTTTTTCATTAATAGACTTAGTTAGCATATTATTTAAAGCAATTTGTGCATAAGCAATTGCTTCCTTTTTATTCATAATACCTACCAAAAAAGCAAGTTATATATACTTGCCATCCTTTCTTCAATATTTTTTTACTTTGATATACTTTGGCACATCATAGCTTCGACCTAAATTCTCTTTAAATTCAAATCTTTCTTTCGAAGGGTTATAATTATATGCACTATAATTCCATTTTCTATAACTTTCATTAGATAATGTTTTTCTTCCTGATAATTCTGAACTTGCTTGATTATGCATCTGTTTTAAAATCAAATCATCACTATTTTTATTAAATTGAGATATTTTCCTTTTAGTTTCAACTCTTTTTTGAATATCTTTATTATGTTTAATTTTAGTTATTTCTTTTCTGGAATTCTTTTCTTCTATATATCTTGAATCCATTTTTATTGTTCGTGTAACCTTTGCTTTAGAAATATTAAGTTTATTTGCAATATCTTTTTGTTTCATTTTTTCATCAAAATATAAATTTTTAATTATATCTTCCATATTCAAAAACTCCTTGAAATTTATTGTTAAACACTTTTTAGATATAAGTAATCAAATTAAGTAATTTTACTTAATTTCTAATTCTTTCATTTTTTTTGCAAAGGCTTTTTGTCTTTTTTTTCGTTTTTGCTTTTCTTTGAGTTTCTTTACAGTCGGTCCAAATATTGCAATAATATCAATTATTGCTAGTACAAGTATTCCTAGAATAATTATTACTTTTAGCATCTTATCCTCCTTGTAAATATATTTCTAACAAGATGAGAGCTTGTCCCATCTTGTTAGATTTAAAATAGTGCATCCAAATTACTTTGAATTTTGCCCTTCAATATATATACAAGAAAAATATTTTAAATATTTAACCCAAATCTTTAAAAATTATAATTTTTTATTCCTTTAATTACTTTTTCAATGATAAATTGATATCTATCTTCATCTCCGATAAGACATTTTCTTAATAAAATTCCTTTTTTTATCAATAATCTTTATTAATGAAACTTCGTCACCTTCTTTTGCTTTTATTCCTAATAAATATAAATTCTCAATTTTACTCATAATTAATCATCCCTTTCCATAAACAATTTTAGTTTGTCTAATGCTCTTTTCTTGATTCTGCTAATTGACTGTTCTCTCATATCTAGTATTTTTGCAATTTCATTTGTTTTGTAGGCATTTTTAAAGTACAAAAAAATCACTATCCTTTCAATATCAGATAGTGATTTTTGCACAGCATTATTTAATTTTGGATTATCAGCAAATTCATCAAATGCATCATAACCTTTTAATACATAATCAAGTTCTTGGCAGTCCTCTTTTATATATTCCTTTAAGTATTCTTCATATGATTCATCATCAATTATTTGTAACTCGTTTATTTCATATTTCTTTTGTTTGTTGTAATAGTCTTTTGATGCTCCAATAATAGTTTGATTTAGAAAATAATTAAACTTTATTTCTAAAATTTCTAGTTCATTTTCCATAAAAAAACCTCCAATTTCACAAATTTCAAGACGAAATCTGAAAAATTAAAGGATTTTTATCTTCTTTAATTCTTAAATTATTTTTTTAATTACATTTTAAGCACCCCCTGACAGAAATCTCATTTATAGTGATTTTCAAAATATATGCTTTTGTATATTTTTTATTCTCATCTATTGTAGAAATCCTAAAATTTTAAAGACTTCTGTCTTTGTGAAATAATACTATTTTTCTAGCAGTAAATGCTTATTTCTGTAAAATGATGTAAAAAAATGTAATTTTCTGTAATTGTTGTTTCATGTAATTGCTTATTTTTAGATACTTTCAGGTTTTATCTGTTGTCAAGTTATTCATTTTATGATATAATTCTGTTTACATAAGTTTTTAGTTTGTTAATATGTTTGTAGGAGGAATTATTATGATTGAAGTAATGATTGCCGATGACAATATACGCTTATCAAGTCAAATGGCAAATATCTTAACAAAAGAAAAAAAGATAAAAATAGTAAAAATCGCTAATAACGGACTAGATGCAATAAACTCATATAATGCCTTAAAACCCAATGTACTATTGCTAGACCTTGATATGCCATTTAAGAATGGATTAGATGTAATTCAGGAATTATCATTAGATGAAGAAGAACAAAATAAAAGAAATATTATAGTCATTTCTGGTTCAATGGTATTTCGTTCTCAAATATCAAACCCATCAAGAATAAAATGGATTTTTAGTAAACCTGTTGATTATGATAGAATTGTTGAAGAAATAATATCAATAGATGAAAATGAAAGAATAAAACCACTCTCACAAAATAATATAGATGATTTATTTTCTAAATTAAACATTAAATCTTATACCAAAGGGGCAAAATATTTAAAAGATGCTATTTCTATTGCCTACTATGAACAGCCTAATCCTATAAGTCTTTCAAATATTGCAAAAACTGTTGCAATGAAAAATAAAATTCCTATAACTGAAACTATTTTATCTAATATGGATAAAACCATTTCATCAATGTATTATAAACATGCTGATAATCAATCTGTAATAGATATATTTCATATGTCAGAAAAACCTAGTACTAAAGACTTTATTACTTATGCTATTGATTTTATCAATGATCAAAAAAAATACACTTAACTTAATAAGTGTATTTTTTGATAATGTTTTTTAATTAAAGCTTATATAATCCCCATTTTCGCCACCAATTATCTCTCCTGTTGTAGCATCAACAAAGTAACTAAATTGTCCTTTTGCATATCTGTCTACTACACTTGTTTCTGGTGCTTCATATTCTGCATAAGTTATTACCACAACCCAAGCATTTCTAACTCTTTCATCTGTTTCATAATACTGCATTTCCTCCTGTTTATTTAATTTTTGTTGCAAAATCATCCTAGTAAAAGGATGATTTTTCTTATATTATTATTTTTTATTTTGTCGAATCCCCACCAAGTATTTCTCCTGTTGTAGTATCTACGTAATAGTCATCTATTGCTGCAAAATCGCTATAATATTCTATTTCTACTACCCAAACCTTTCTTATTATATCTTCTGTTCTATATACTATAGTATTTTCTATATTTACTGTTTTAGTATTTTCTTCTTTAGCTTGTTCTCTAAACTGTTCTTGAGAATACACAAAAGCATTCATTTTTTCGATAGATAGAGTTGTTGTGATTTCTTTTATTCTACTTTCATCTTTTCCTAACTCCTTTGCTTTATTTTTTGCAATATTAGTTGCATCTTCTTTTGCAATTACAATAGGGTTATCTTCATATGGATAATCAAAGATTGTTAGAATTGTTAATTGCTTTACTTCTGGTATAAAAGAAATTCTTATATCTTGGTAATAGTTATATATCCCATCATATTTTTTACAAAAATCTACTTGCCACAAGTTTGTGCCATCTCCAATAGCATTTTGTGATAAACTTGCAATTTCATATTCTCCATCATTATATCCTAGTTTTAAATATATCTCTTTTGCAATATTTTTTGCTTCTTCTTTGCTTACAGTAGAAGGAATTTTAGCATCATCTATACTCCAATCAGATATTTGTTTTAGTTTTCCTGTTTCAGATTCAATTCTAATACTTATTTGATTATCTGTTCCAATATACCAATCCATTCTGTTTGCTGATACATTCTTTATTAATTCAGCTCTTGTTACATTTCCAAATGTTTTTCCTAAATCCTCTGTAATTTTTTTCGCTTTCGCAACTGCTTCTTCTTCAGTTAATGACTTTGAAATATCTTCTTCAGTAATTTTTCGTTCTTCACTAAATTTATATGTGTCCGGTTCTTTCCATATTTTATTATATGTCTGAATTCCTGCATAAACTATTCCAACTGTGGATACTAAGCAAAGAAAAGATACTGCTACTGTTTTTAAAAACTTGTTTGGAAGTTGTTTGTTTATTCTGTTTTTATATAAATCCGATTTTCCTTTTGTTGCTTTTATTTCATCATATTTATTAAATAACTCTTTTAAATATTCTTCATTGCTCTTCATATACAAATCCCTCCTTACTTAACATTTCCTTTAACTTTTGCCTTGCATTATATAACAGTGTTTTAGTTTGTCCGTTTGTCTTATTCATAACTTTTGCTACATCCTTATATGATAATCTTTCAAAATCTGCTAAATAAATAATTGCTTGATAATCTGGCTTCATTTTATTTATTACTTTTCTTACATAATTTTGTGTATCTCTTTTAAATATGCTTTCTTCTAGGTCCTTGTCTTCAATATATAAGCTATCATAATCCTCTATATTAACAATTTTACTTTCTTTTTTTAAATAATTAATTGCTCTGGTTTTTGCGATTGTATAAAGAAATGTTTTTAAAGAGAATTTTGGATTATATGCTTTCTTGTTTAATAATAAATACATAAATACATCTTGAGATATATCTTCAGCAATATCTACATTTTTTGTATATCTTGATATGAAATAGATAATATTGTTTTTGTGTCTAATAACTAATTCTTTAAATGCTTCCATATTATCATTTAGATATTCTCGATATAATTGTTTGTCCGTTTTATAGCTTTCCAATTTTAACCTCCTATAATTATTTTTTCTATACTTATTATACAATTCAGAAATGAAAAAGTTGTA
>JAUNSM010000040.1 GCA_030539215.1 Clostridia bacterium | reverse complement strand
TTAATTAATTTTGCATTTCTTTTTACTTTGTATTGTAACACACTACAACACTTTTTTAGCCTAGTGGCAAAAAGTGTTAGTGTGGCAGGGTTAAAACCCCACACCCCAGTTCTAAAAAGCTAAAGCATTTTAAAACATTTCATAAAAATGCCTATCGCAATTTTTATGAAACAGAGCAAAAAAATATTTTTTACTCTGCTTTAGCAAAGCGAAACCAGAGAGAGTGAGCTGAAGTAGAATTAAGTGTAATAATCCCATTTGTTAAAAATAGAATTATTACACCTATATTAATTGAAACCGTCGGTCGTTGCCTCGTTTCATAGGTAGTCTAATAAGTAGTGTTACTACTATAATTGCTGATATAAAAATATCATTGTTCATACTTGTCCAAACTTTTTACAATTATAAATCCACATCCAAGCATTGCCTCCACATATTTTTATTTATTGTGATAATATGTCAAAATCACTAACGCATTTCATACCAATAGACTGTTAGTATTTATACGAATGAATTTTATTGCATCGGCTCATTACACCTTTCACTTTTTTGTAATTGAGTTTATGGCATCTCTCAATAATAGGCATAAAAATACCCCATATAGCTTTTTTATAACTATATAGGGTAAACTTCATTAATATTTAATTATGACAGAAAATTACTGGCATATAATTAATAATGTCAATGATAGATTTTCTATTATATGTAGTTCTACAAAAGTTCTACAAAAAAATAAGAAAGGTGTATTTTTTTGAAAACTAATATAGATATTTATATACTAAGATAAAATGAATATTTTAGTTCATATATAGGCATTTGCTAGTTTTTTAAATAATAGTAATTAATTATAAAAACTAATAAATAATAAATAAATTCTAATTCTTAAAATCCTGCGGCCCAATAAGCCGTGCCGGTTCGATTCCGGCCATCTGCACCATAGATTTATCAAGACTTTCGGGGTTTTGGGTAAGTCTATTTTTTTGCTTTTTAGAGGATTTATTAGATATTTTAGATATTAATCCTGAAAAAAAGATGACTGGGAAGAAGTCCAAAATTATGTAAAAGCAACTAATTATGGTGTAGAGCAAATAAAAAATGGATTTCCAGTATGTACAAGATTAATAAGAGATATACACAAAACATTAATGCAAGGAGTTCGTGGAGAACATAAAACACCAGGAGAGTTTAGAAATTCCCAAAATTGGATTGGTGGAACAATGCCAAGTACTGCTGTATATGATAGCTTGGATTAAATTTTTCTTGACAGCTGTAATTGAAACAGCAAAAAAATGTTGTTGAATTTACGCAAGAGTTTGTAGCTATTTCATTTAAAGATAAATATATTAAATTTGAAATATATTTACTAGAATAAATATTGCTTTCAGTACAATTAATAATTTTATCGTCTATTTTATCTTGTACAATTAATATTAAAAAAAGACACAGAATTTCATTTAGAATAATTTCTCATATAATAAGAATTAACAGAGAAACATTAAGAAAAGAATTTAAAAAAATAAAAATTGCCAAAAACCTATGTCCCCTTTGACACTTTGACATCCTTTGATATCATTTAATAAAGGGGGGTGTTCTTTTCATAGAATAATTTCATAGAGTGATTTTATCACAGAATATTCATATTTATTCTGAAAATGTATTGTATAAAATTAAAATATAATATATAATAATTTAGAATTTTACATTAAGCTAAAGAAAAAAAGGAGGTAAAAAAATTGGAAGATAAAAAAACACTTAAAATAAGTTTAGGTACAGTAATTTGTATATTTGTAATATTTCTTTTAATTATATCACTTGGCATTATTTACTATTTAGGATTTATAAAAAATTTACAAAATCCAGTAGAAAATATAAATAATGAAAGTAAAAGTAGTATTTTACATAGTGAAAAAGAAGAAACTATAATATTATATCAAAATGGAGAAATAAAAGGAGCTTCACCGCAATGCCCAGAACTAGATGAACAAAATTTAGAGAAATATTCAACAACATATAATTTGTATAAGGATGGACAAAACATAGGAAAATATGATGGAACTGTTTCTATATCAGAAGACTTTAATGAACATTATATATCTTTTGATAATTTATACTCCTCAGAATATGACTTTGCAGTTTCTACTGATTATAATCCCTTCCCAAGAACATATACTAAAACAGAAAATATATCAACTGATATAAGAGATGCTATTCCATCATTATATGAATTAGAAGGAATGGAAACAATAGATTTAGATGGAAATGGAAAAAATGAAAATATAATACTCTATAAACATACTACAAATGAAAAATCTCCTGTAAGTAATAATAATGTAGTATATTCAGGAATTTATTTATATAGTTCGTATTATAAAAAAATTATTCTATTAGCCTGTTATCGAGATCAGATGTATGGAGGAGAAGAATGGATGCGGAATAAAATTTTCTGGTGTTAACTATATAGATATTGATAATGATGGAGTAATGGAAATATTAGTAGATGTTAATTCTTATGCATATAATAAAGTTAGTATCTATAAATATCATAATAATACTGTTAATGGTGCTGTAGGAATGGAATTTAATCCACGGAGCATAATTACATAAAATAACATATATATAACAAAAAAAGTCAAGTAATTGCAATACTTTTAGAGTTTTGAAAATGACTAAATACTAAAGAGAAGGACGTAAATAATGAAATATCTAAAAAAGATAACAGTAAAAATATTGTATATGATGCTACATATGATTATAAAGGTTTATTAGATGAATCATATTTAAGTAAAAGTATGGATAAATTATATTCATTAAAAGATATTGTTGTTCCATATATCAATTTAAACTCAGATGATGCAAATAAGGTTAATAATGAAATAAAAGAATTGTTCGACGAAATGGCACAATTCTTTGAAGAAGAATTGACTAGTACTCAAACTTGGTACAGAATTTCAAGTTATAAATATTTTATAAATGATAATATATTATCAATTCTTATAACAACAGAATCCGGAGGAAGCGCTGTAGAAACGTATGAATATCATACATATAATTTTGATTTAAAGACATCAAAATTATTAGACTATAAAAGTATATATAATTCTGTAGGTTATACTTCAGATAATATTGATTCAAAAGTTGAAACTGCAATAAATAATTATGAAAGATTAAAAGAATTTGCAAATGAATTTTACGATAAATCTTTGCAAGAACCAATTACTTTTAAGCAGAAGAGTATAAATAATTATTACGATTCTGTTGCTAATAAAAAAATAGCATACTTTTTAGATAGTAATGGTAAATTAAATGTTATTGTTAGAATCGAAATGCCTATAGGAATAGGAGAATTTGATACTATATTAACAATCGAATAAAACATATTAAAATTTTAAATTGCAGAAAATCTATTTTATAATATTTAAAAATCAGGGATCTAGATACTTTTCTAAATCCCATTTTTCTTTTAACTTTTCCTCATATTCAATTTGCTTTTCTGGATCAATATACATATTATTTTCTTCTTGAAAATTTCTAATAAAATCTTCTTCAGAAGATACTGAAAACTTACTACAAATCCAATGAATAAAGTATGTATAATTTTTATATTAGGATTTAATCATGATATAGGATATGAATGTGGAAATAATTATAGTCATAATGAAATTGGTGGAGAAACATTAAGAAAAGAATTTAAAAAATAAAAATTGCCAAAAACCTATGTTCCCTTTGACAAAAAATAATATTAATTATTTTATCTTGTTTTTTCATACAATTTTTGATAAAATAAATTTAAAAAATGATTGGGGGTAAAAAAATGGAAGAAAAAAAGCCAGTAAAAGTCAATTTAGGAACAGTTGTTTGCATGACCATTGTTTTAATATTAGTATTTGCATTAATAATAGTGTGTTGTTTGGTATTTGTATCTAATAGAAATAAAATTGAGCAATCTAATGATAATGTAAATTTAGATTCAAATATGAATAATTCTAATGAAAATATTACTAATAACAATGTTGAAAATACAAATAATAATACAATAGAATTCAAACCAGCTAATTATGTTATAAAATTTGATAGCAATTTGCTAGGAGAAAAATTTGAATCATCAGGTAACCAAATAAAAGAGTGCGATTATGAAATTTCATTTTTAAATAATAATGAATTTACTATTTATATGAATTTTGGAAATTTTATTAAAGGAACTTACAGTGTTTCTAGTGATAATATAATTAATTGTATCATAACTTCATTTGAGCGGTGAATATTCGCAAACTCAAGAAATTAATGAAAAAATTTCTTTTAAAATAAATAGTGATTCTGAAATAGAAATAATAGATATTCCAGAATTTTATACAATTAGAACAAGTCAAATAAGTGATGTTGGATGGGTTTTAGAAGATGAAACTAAAGAAATGAAGTTTTGGCCTTTAGTAAAAGGGATAAAATATGTCTTTAATAAATAATTTAATAACAACGTCGATGTTTTTAGGGAAAAAAGGACAATAAATATACAACAAAAAACAAATAAAAGTAGAGTATGGTTGCTTATAAGAGCTTACTTTTTAAAAAAGTGATAGTGTAAAGTAATCTATGAAAAAAAATAAATGTAGGGGTCGACGCCCACGGCGACCCGAAACTTCGAAGGAATTACTAGAAAGAATGGGGGAGAAATCATGAAAGAAGAATATATTAAATTATTAAAAGAAACAAAAAGAGAAGGAATAGAAAAATTAATAGAATTTTTAGAAAATTCAGATTTTTTTGAAGCACCAGCTAGTACTAGATACCATGGGGCATTTAAAGGAGGACTTCTTGAACATAGTATGAAAGTATACGAAATATTAAAAACAAAAACAGAAAATACAGATTCAGTTAAAATTATTGCATTATTACATGATATATGTAAAGTGAATTATTATAAAACAGACTATAGAAATGTAAAAAATAATGGAATATGGGAACAAGTACCATACTATACTGTAGAAGATAATATACCATATGGACATGGAGAAAAGTCAGTAATGATGATAACAGAATTTATAAAATTAACATCAGAAGAAAAATATGCAATAAGGTGGCATATGGGATTTACGGAACCTAAGGAATTATATACCTCACTTGGTCAAGCATACAAAAAATATCCAATTGCATTATATGCACACGAAGCAGATTTAGAAGCAACATATTTATATGACATTTAATGTCCCCCAATAGGGACATTTTACTTTGTTCAAACTATTGTGAATACATATAATTTGTGATAAAATAGTTAAGTAAAAAAATTAAGAGAGGTATCAAAATGGAAGAAAGTAAAAAATTAAAAAGACATTTAAATATATTAAGTAAACAGTATAGTAATATAGAACAAGTATCAGAAGAAATAATTAATTTACAAGCAATACTTAATTTACCAAAAGGAACAGAACTTTTTCTAAGCGATATTCATGGTGAATATGGTTCTTTTTCACATATATTAAATAATGGTTCTGGAATAATAAAAAATAAAATTGAAGGTATTTTTAGCAATCAAATAACAGAACACGAAAGAAGATCACTTGCTACATTAATTTATTATCCTGATGAAAAATTAGCACTAGTAAAAAAAACAAATGAAGATTTAGCAGAATGGTACAGTATTACTTTATATAGATTAATAGAAGTAGTAAGAGAAGTAAGCTCAAAGTATACAAGGTCAAAAGTAAGAAAAGCAATGCCAAAAGGATTTGACTATATAATTGATGAACTTCTTCATCTTCAAGGATGTGGACCAGATAAAGAAACATATTATAAACAAATAATAAGTTCAATTGTTGAATTAGATAGAGCAGATGAATTTATTGTAGCAATATCAAATTTAATAAAAAGAATGGCAATAGATCATTTGCATGTAATAGGAGATATATTTGACCGTGGTCCAAATGCAAAATTAGTTATGAATACATTAATGAAATTTCATAGTTTAGATATAGAACTAGGAAATCATGATGTGTTATGGATGGGTGCTACATGTGGAAGTAAAGCATGTATAGCAAATGTAATAAGAATATGTAGCAGATATGATAATATAGATACTTTAGAAGAAGGATACGGAATAAACATAAGACCTTTAACAACTTTTGCGTTAAAAACATATAAAGATGACGAATGCGAAAAATTTATGCCTAAAATTTATGACTATAATAAATACATAAGAAGTGACGAAATATCAATAGCAAAAATACATAAAGCCATTTCTATAATACAATTTAAATTAGAAGGAAAAATTATAAAAGAACATCCAGAATATAAAATGGAAGATAGGCTTTTATTAGATAAAATAGATTATAAAAAAGGCACTATAACAATAGAAAATAAAACATATAATTTAAATGATATAAATTTTCCTACTATAAATCCAGAAAAACCTTATGATTTAACAAAAGAAGAAGAAGAAATAATAAATAGGCTTCAAGAGTCATTTAAAAATAGTGAAACATTAAATAAGCATATATCTTTTTTATACTCTAAAGCTTCGATATATAAGTGCTTTAATTCTAATTTGCTATTTCATGGTTGTGTGCCAATGGAAGCAAATGGTAGTTTTTCGAAAATAGATATATTAGGAGAGACTTTGTCTGGTAAAGAATATTTTGACCATATAGACAAAATTGTAAGAAAAGCATATTCTGAAAGAGAACAAATAGATAAAAGTAAAGATGCAATAGATTTTATGTGGTATTTATGGTGTGGTCCAAAATCTCCGCTATTTGGGAAAAATAAAGCAGCAACATTTGAGAGATATTTTGTAATAAATAAAGAAACACATAAAGAATATAAAAATGCATATTTTACATTAATTGAGGAAGAAAAAATTTGTGAAAAAATATTAAAAGAGTTTGGAATAGAAAGTAAAAATTCACATATTATAAATGGACATATGCCAGTAAAAGAAAAAGATGGAGAAAGTCCAATAAAAGCAAATGGGAAATTATTAGTAATAGATCGGTGGATTTGCTAAAAGTTATAGAGGTCAAACCGGTAGAGCTGGATATACTCTTACATACAACTCATATGGATTAATACTTGCTGCAAATGAGCCATTTGATTCAAAAACAGAAGCAATACAAGAAGAAAAAGATATAAAATATGATATAATGGTAAATGCAAAAGAAACAGAAAGAAAAAGAGTAGCAGATACCGATATAGGAAAAGAAATACAAGAAGAAATTGATGATTTAAAATTGTTGTTACAAGCATACAGAGAAGGAAAAATAAAAGAAAGTTTTTAAAGGATATTATATAATTAAATTATAAATTCCAGTGGTAAGCATACAAGTAATAATTCCAGCAATTGTAGGAATAAGAAAAGATGCAATAGTCCATTTCCAACTACCAGTTTCTTTTTTAATAGTTATTAAAGTTGTAGAACAAGGAAAATGCATCAAACAAAATAGCATAACATTAATTGCAGTTAAAATAGTCCAACCATTGTTTACTAGAATATTAGAGATGCTGGATAACTCTTCAATTTCTACTAAATTTCCTCCAGACATATAACTCATAAGGATAATAGGCAAAATAATTTCATTTGCAGGAAGTGCTAATATAAATGCAACTAAAATATATCCATCTAACCCCATAAGTATAGCAAATGGATTTAAAAAATTAGCAATATAAGTAAGTAAACTAATTCCAGATATATTAATATTAGCAAATAACCATATAACAATTCCAGCAGGTGCAGCAACAGCAATTGCTCTTCCGAAGGACGAATAAAGTTCTATCAAAAATTGAGCGCACTAATACTTTTCCAATTTGAGGTCTTCTATATGGTGGAAGTTCTAAAACAAATGATGATGGCATTCCGTTAAGAACAGTTTTAGATAAAATTTTAGAAATAATAAGTGTTATTATAATACCAATAATAATTACAGAGATTACAGAAATAGTAGAAAGAATAGAAGACCATATTCCAAAACTACTTCCAGCGATAAATATTGATGCAATTGTAATTAAAAATGGAAAACGACCATTACAAGGAACAAAATTATTAGTAATTATAGCAACTAATCTTTCTCTAGGAGAATCTATAATTCTTGCACCTACAATACCAGCGGCATTACAGCCAAATCCCATACACATAGTCAAAGCTTGTTTTCCAGAGGTATAAGCTTTTTTAAAAAATCCATCTAAATTAAAAGCAATTCTTGGCAAATATCCTAAATCTTCTAAAATTGTAAACAATGGAAAGAAAATAGCCATAGGGGGAAGCATAACAGCAGTTACCCATGTTAAAGTTCGATACATACCGAAAAATTATAATTTCTATAAGCCAAGCAGGACTATTACATAAATTAAATAAATATACTAATTTTTCTTCAATAAAATTAAATAAATTAGATAATAATTGAGAAGGATAATTAGCACCAGTTATAGTAATCCAAAATATTAGTGAGAAGAACAAAAGCATAATAGGAATACCAGTTAATTTAGAAGTAAGTATTTTGTCAATTTTATTATTTCGTTTATTATAATCTTGCTTTTTATAGTTAGTTGTATTTAAACTAACTTTTTCACTATAATACATTATAGTAGAAACAATTTTATCTTTAAATAAAGAAGAGTTTATTTCATTTTTCTCTAATAAAGATTTAGCTTTTGATAAACTATTTAGTATATCACTATTTTCAAGAAATTGAATATTTAAGTAATTTTGTATAGATGAAATTATTGTTTTATTTTCCTCGAGAAGTTTTAAAGTAATCCATCTATAATTATTAAACTTATGGTTAGCTAAAAGAGAACTAACATCTTTCTCAACTATTTCTATTGCTTTTTCAATTATATCTGGATATTCTATTTTTAAAGGTTCTGAAGGTTTATTAAAAGAACACACCTCATAAATATATTTCATTAAAGTTTTTAAACTTTTTTTATTTCTAGCAATTGTTCCAACTACAGGAACTCCCAATTCAAATGAAAGCTTATCAAAATCAATTTCAATTCCTTTTTTTTCTGCTTCGTCTAATAAATTTACACATACTACTACTTTATTGGTAATTTCTAATATTTGATAAACTAAATTTAAGTTTCTTTCCAAACATGTAGAATCAACAACAACAACTGTACAATCAGGATTACCAAAACATATATAGTCTCTAGCTATTTCTTCTTCTTGAGAATTAGACATAATTGAATATGTACCAGGTATATCTACTAAAAGGAAAGATTTATCATTAAAATTAGTAACACCCATAGCATTACTAACAGTTTTACCAGGCCAATTTCCAGTATGTTGATGTAAACCTGTAAGAGAATTAAAAACAGTACTTTTACCAACATTAGGATTACCAGCAATAGCAATAGTATAATCACATTTGTTTTTTAAAATTTCTATATCATCATGTAATAATTTAGCACCTGTTGAACTAGAAGTAAGACCCATAAAAACCTCCATTTGAGCAATAATGCTCTAGCAATATAATTGTAGAAAATTAGTGTAAAAACTATTACACTAACATTTCTATATTAATATATGAGTAAAAAAATCAGGTGTGAATATTTTGAAAAGAAATATTTATAAATTTAGTGTCTTCTTTTCTAAGGGCAATAGTTGTTCCCCTTACTTCATAAGCAATTGGATTTCCAAAAGGACTTTTAAGAATTGCTTTTATATTTGTACCGATTTACTATTCCTAAATCTAATAATCTTCTTCTTAAATCTCCTTTACAATTAAGAGTAGAAACTATACCATATTTATTAATATCTAATTTATCTAATGATGTATTCATTATATAAAAACCTCCGTTTTTAAAAATAGTTCTTATTATTAGTATATGTATATAAATTGCAATTGACACTAACTGTCGAAAGATATATAATTAAAACTATTAAAATATAAATAAAAGAAAGAGGTATAAAATTATGGAAAAAAGACGTGGATTTGAAATAGCAAATGGATTTGAAAATGCAAATATAAATTTACCAGTTAGATCAACTAAAAATTCAGCAGGATATGATATAGAAGCGGCAGAAAATTGCGTAATTCCTGCATTCAAATTGGGACAAAAACCAACATTAATAAAAACAGGGTTAAAAGCATATATGGAGTCTGACGAAATGTTAGTACTTGCAAATAGAAGTTCTAATCCTACTAAAAAAGGGTTAATATTAGCAAACAGTATAGGGATTGTAGATAGTGATTATTATGAAAATCCAGATAATGATGGACACATAATGTTTGCATTTTATAATTTTAAAGAAGAAGATGTAGAAATAAAAAAAGGAGAGAGAATTGGACAGGGAATATTTCAAAAGTATTTAGTAACAGATAATGATATGTCATTAGGAGAGCGAAAAGGAGGATTCGGATCAACAAATTAAACAAAAAATTCTTTTGACTTGAGGTCAGAAATGTGGTATAATAGAAAAGGTTAGAGAAATAAAAAATGACTAAAAGGAGTGACGTTTATATGTTTAATGTTGGTGATAAAGTAGTGTATCCGATGCACGGAGCAGGCAAAATAGAAGGTATTGAAGAAAAAGACATTTTAGGAGAAAAGCAGTCATATTATATAATAAAAATGCCTGGTGAAGTAAAAGTTATGGTACCTACAGTAAAAGCAGAAGAAATTGGCGTAAGAGATATTATAGATAAAGAAACAGCAGGTAAGGTTTTTAAAGTATTAAAAGCTGACTCGACTCAAATGGATATGAATTGGAATAAAAGATATAGAGATAATATGGAAAAAATGAAAAGTGGAGATATATATGAGGTTGCAGATGTAGTAAGAAATTTAAGCTTTAAACAAAAAGAAAAAGGACTTTCAACAGGTGAAAAGAAAATGTTATTAAATGCAAAACAAATATTAGTTAGTGAACTTACATTTGCTGAAAGCTCTAATAAAGACGAGATGGAAGATTTAGTTAACAGTACAATAAACAATTCTTTTAATGAATACAGCAAACATATTGAAAGCATTGCTTCAAATAATATAGTAAAAAAATTTATTCCATTTAATGGTACAAACGAATAAAAACAGGCGACGAAAAATCCTAATGAAATTAGGATTTTTTTGTCAATGAAGGATTTAAAGACTGGTTGTCGAATAATATAATTATGTAAAAGAAAGGTGCTAAAAATGGTGCGTTATAGTGATGAATTAATAGATGATATAAAAAATAGTAACGATATAGTAGATATAATATCACAATATGTAACATTAAAAAGAAGTGGTAGAAACTTTTTTGGATTATGTCCTTTCCATAAAGAAAAAACACCTTCTTTTTCTGTCTCACCAGATAAACAAATATTTCACTGTTTTGGATGCGGTTTAGGTCGGAAATGTTATTCACTTTATAAGTAAAATAGAAAATTTAGATTTTAAAGAAAGCCTAGAGATATTAGCAGAAAGAGCAGGAATAAAACTACCTACATTAGATGTAACACAAGACAATAAAAAACAGGAACTTAAAGAAAAAGTTTATAAAATAAATGAAGAAGTAGCATTATTTTACCATCAAACTTTATATAAAGCATCATCAAAAACAGCACAAGAATATATAAAAAAAAGAAAATTAGACAATAAAACTTTAAAAACTTTTACTATAGGTTATGCAGGAAATAATAATGATTTATATACATTTTTAAAAGCTAAAGGATATACAGATGAAGAAATTTTAGCATCAGATTTAGTTAATAAAATTGGCAACAATTTTGTAGACAGATTTAAAAACAGATTAATATTTCCTATTCAGGATGTAAGAAATAGATTTATTGCATTTGGTGGAAGAGTGCTTGATAATTCACTTCCTAAATATATAAATTCGGCAGAAAATTTAGTATATAGTAAAGCACGAAACTTATATGGATTAAATATTGCTAAAAACTCAAAATCCGAAAAACTTATAATAGTTGAAGGATATATGGATGTTGTTTCACTTCATCAAAGAGGTATAGAAAATGTAGTAGCATCATGCGGAACATCACTTACAGAAGCACAAGGGAGATTACTTAGAAAATATTCACAAAAAGTTATAATTTCTTACGATTCTGATACGGCAGGACAAGCAGCAACATTAAGAGGATTAGAAATATTAACAAATTTAGGTTGTGACATTAGAATACTTCAAATGGAAGAAGCAAAAGATCCAGATGAATATGTAATAAAATATGGAAATGGTAGGTTTAATAGATTAATTGACAATGCAATATCATTAATAGAATTTAAAGTAAAAGTTTTAAAAAAAGATTTGAATTTAGATAATGTTAATGACAAAATCAAATTCTTAAATGAAATAGCAAAATTAGTAAAAACAGTAGATAATAGAATGGAGCAAGAGATATATATTGATAAAATTTCAAGAGAATATAATGTTTCAAAAGAAGCTATATATGCAGAAATTAATAAATTAAATTATTCAAAAAACCAAGGAAAAAAGACATTAGAAAGCAATTATAGAAATGCAGTTATAAAAAAGGATGAGTTTTTTCCTAAAGCATTAGAAAAAAGAGAAAATATGATTATAGGATTATTGTTAGATGGAAAAGATGATGTTTATGAACAAATAAAAGAAATATTATTACCAGATGATTTTAAAAAAGAACAAAACAAAAAAATAATCAAAAAATTGTATGAAGAATTTGAAAAAGGAAATAGTAATATAAACAACATATTACAAGCTTTTAACGAAGATGAAGAAATCATAAATATATTAACAGGTATAATGGCAGATGATTATGAAATTAAAGATGATAAAAAAGCAATAGAAGATTTAATAAACAATTATAATAAAGAAAAATTAATGTTAAGAAAAAAAGAAATAATAGATTGTTTAAATAATGAAAAAACAGATAATGAAAAAATCGCTAAATTAGAAAAAGAGTTACATAATATAATAATAAAACTTGCTGAAATTAAATAACACACTTAATTTTAAAGGAGGGTATAATAGAAATGGGAAAAGCCAAAAAAGATAATGAAGAAATGATAGAAAATTTAAAAAACAACAATAAAAAAATAGAGGAAGAAAAGAAGGCAGAAGAAATAAAAGGAGAAACAATACAAAAAACAGATGAAGAAATAAAAATAGAATAACATAAAAATGCAGAAAATACAGAAAAAAAAGTTCAAGACATATTAATTAAAGCTAAAGAAAAAGGACAAATAACTTATGGAGAACTTGCAAGCCAATTAGAAGATATCAATCCAGAACAAATTGATAAAATGTTTGATGTATTTGAACAATTGGGAGTAAATGTATTAAAAGACGATTTAGAAGAACCAGACATTGAAGATTTAGAAGAAGTTGAAAATATAAAATTAGAAGATATTGATATAATGAATTTTGATGGTATTAATATAGATGACCCAGTTAGAATGTATTTACGTGAAATAGGAAAAATACCATTACTAACATTTGAAGAAGAATTACAACTTGCAAAACAAATATTAGAAGGAGATGAAGAAGCAACCCAAAAACTTGCAGAATCAAACTTAAGACTGGTAGTAAGTATAGCAAAAAAATATGTAGGAAGAGGAATGTTATTTTTAGACCTTATTCAAGAAGGAAATATGGGACTTATAAAAGCAGTAGAAAAATTTGATTACGAAAAAGGATATAAATTTAGTACTTATGCTACATGGTGGATAAGACAAGCAATTACAAGAGCAATTGCAGACCAAGCAAGAACAATAAGAATACCAGTACATATGGTAGAAACAATTAACAAATTAATAAGAACATCTAGACACTTGCTTCAACAATTAGGACGTGAACCAACACCAGAAGAAATAGCAGAAGAAATGGAAATAACTGTAGAAAAAGTAATGGAAATACAAAAAGTAGCTCAAGACCCAGTATCACTAGAAACACCAATAGGAGAAGAAGATGACAGTCATTTAGGAGATTTTATTCAAGATGAAGATAGTCCTGCACCACAAGATTCAGCAGCATATTCACTTTTAAAAGAACAATTAGAGGATGTAATGAACACCTTAACACCTAGAGAAGCAAAGGTATTAAAATTAAGATTTGGATTACAAGACCGGAAGGCCAAGAACACTAGAAGAAGTTGGACGTGAATTTATGGTAACACGTGAAAGAATAAGGCAAATAGAAGCAAAAGCATTAAGAAAATTGAGACATCCAAGTAGAAGCAAAAAGTTAAGAGACTATATGAACTGATAAAAATTGACTTTTTTTTGAAATTATGTTAAACTAATTATAATATTGTGTATTAAAGAGGTGAAAAAATTCTTAAATAAATAAGAATAAAAAGTAATGGAAAAAAAATCAGTTTTGAGCCATATAAATGAAAGTATATTAGCATTTTCTCGTGACTATTCATTAGAAGAAGCAACTTATGATAATACTAATGCAACAGAAGAACAAATAGCAGAATTTGAAAAGTCAGATGAAAGAGTTAGTAAAATAATAGAATTATTACAAAAAAGAAATAGAACATTTGGTAAAAT
>JAUNSM010000095.1 GCA_030539215.1 Clostridia bacterium | reverse complement strand
TGTATTTGCTACTGATATATTGTTTTTATCTTTCATAACACATATAAATGTTAATCCTGTTATTATCGCAAATACTATTACACAAACTAAATAATTCTTTGTAATTGCATAAATTGGAATATCTAATACTATGCTTATTACTCCTGCAATTGCAGTATTTATAATTTCTTTTATTCCTATTCCATTTATTAATTCTATTCTTGTTTTTACTTGTGCTGGAATATTTACCTGATATTTTTCCTCTTCCATAACAAATTCCTTTCTAATTAACCCATTCAAATTGTATATATTTAGTTTCGGGCCACTCTCCTAAAAGTTCTTCAAAATCATTATCATCTTTAATTGTTCCTTTCACATCTGCAGACATTAAAAATCCACTTGATTTACCTTTTAGTTTATTACTTTCCCAAGATAAATAATAAACATCGTCTGCCATCGCTCCTTTTGTAATTCCGTTGGCAATCATCATATAATTTGTAAACTGAACACCAAATCTTATAGGTATCCCAAAAGCCACCTATATTTATTAGTTTTTCTCCTGTATTTGTATAATAAATTCCATCTACTTTTATTACTTCTCTACCATCAGTATCATTATGTGGATCTGTTAGTGCTCCATCTGACAATGATATTTGTATGTCAGAAAAATCTCCAATAGCATCATAACTTTCTACATAAGGAAAATACTTTACTACAGTATCTTTAATAGTTCCTATACAAACAATCAATATTAAAGCTATTAAGCCATTTTTTATTCTTATTTTGTACTTTTGATGTTCTTGTTCATCTCCGTGTCATTATTTTTAATATTGCTATTAGTATCATTGCTGTACATGATATTCCTGCAAATATTCCTAAAAAATTAATAGCATAGTACATAGTTTCCATTTATGATTCTCCTTATTTTCCTTTACTTATTCCACTTCTAAACATAGTTACAACTCGACTTACTGTATTTATTTTACCGCTTGTACTTCCTCCTCCACTACTTATCATAAACTCATTTAGCATTTGTGGAGTTCTTAAGGCTATACTTGAAGATGTAAAAGCTAAAACAAAGTGTCCACCATTTAACAATAAAATTGAAAATTGAACCAACAATAATTGAACAATTATTGTAAAAGCATTATTAATAAATTTTTGTATATATCCTTTAAAAGCTCCTTGATTAGCATTTAATAGTCCAATGCTTGCAAATGGTATACCCAACCTTAAGACCAACATTTCAAATCCTCGTGTTAAGAATTGAAAATACAATATTGTCAATTGTATTGCTATTATTAAATATAAGAAGGCTCCGAAAACATTTAATCCTAAATTTTTATACTCTGGTGCAACTGGAGATATACTTCCTGTCATTCCCATTAATAAATTGCTATACATTCCATAAAATATATTTACAAATTGAGTATAAATAAAACCGAAACAAATCATTACTATCATAGCTTTTACAAAGCCAATAATTACATATAAAGGATTTTCATCTGGATCTCCATTACTCCACAACATATATGTTTCAATTAGTTTCTTTGCAAAGAAAAATACTAGAAAAATTATAGCAATTATGTATATTGCTGTATATAATCCAGATATACTAAATGTTGTAGAAATATCTCTAAAAGCAATTTCTATTGCAAATGCCAAATAAAACATTGATGTATATACACCCGAAAGCCAATTTAAAATAGCTTGTGAAATCCAACCTAATAAATATACAATTATTGTTGACACTAAGACTGCCATATAAGTTACCTCCACATCTAGTTTGGTCTTTTTATTTCTTCCATCTCAAGTTCTTCCTCTTCTTCTGTTTCTACAGTTGTTGTTTGTTCTATAATTTGCGTTTCTAAGCACTTTTCTATGTTTTGTTCATATACTTCCATACATTTTTTAATTTCTATATTTAATTTTTCTATTGCTTGTTTATCATTTTTTAATTTTTCCAATTCTTCTGATGTTTTTAATAACATTTCTATTTTGTCTATATCATATGCTTTATAGAATTTATTTTTTAATAGTTCATATTCTTTTGCTAATTCTCTATTATTAGGTTGTAAAATTGTTTGTATATTTTTAGAATATAAATCTTTTACTATTTTATTTTCTTCCCACTTATCATAAAGATAAGTTAAAGCTATCCCTGGTATTCCTGTAATAATTCCTATTAAAATATATCTTTTAATAAAGGTTACAATTTTTTTACTATCTTCTAAATTTGTTCCAATTCTATTTGAAAATAATTCTTGTAGTTTAATCTCTTCTTCACTTAGTTTTTTTCTCTTTATTTCTGTATCTAATCTTTTTTCTTCACTTTCTTTTATTTCCCTTATAGCTTCTTCTAATTTTTCCCTTATCTTTTTTTCTTGTTTATCTATATCTTTCATTTTATTAATTCTCCTTTATTAAAAATATCTTGATATTAAATTTACTATTGTTACCGCTAACAATCCAATTACTATGCAAATTAAAACTTTCACTATTGATTTTTTATATCTTTGTTGGTCTTGCTCATCCCCGCGTCATTATTTTGAAAACATAAAACAATATAAAACAAACTCCAACTATTGGTAAAATCCATTGCATTGTGCCTGTAACATCTTTGACAATATTTAATAGCCCTTGACCTAATTTACTACTTTGAATATGTCCCCCACCATTTACTTCAGACACAATATCTGTTGCAAATACTTTTGAACTATAAGTAATAAGAATTATTGACAATATATTAAATATCTTATTTATTAGTTTTGATAATCTTTTCATTCGAACCTCCCTATTATAGATTAAAATCTTTCATTCTTTTTTCTTTTTCTTTTATTATTTGCTGTTTTAATAATATAGCTTTGAAATCTTTTGTTTGTTGTTCTATGTCCCATAATTTAAGAGGCATAACTTTTCTAGATTTTCTATTATCTTCTCTGAATTTTCTAACTTTTGTATTCCATTCTTTGTTTCCGAGTCCTAATATATTATTAAATTTCCATTTGCTAAGATCTGGAGAATATGACATAAAAGGATTGTGTCCACTACACATTACCAAAAGATATGGTCTTTCTATTCTTAAAATTTCATCTGTTGTTAGAAGTGGTCTTTGTGTTAAATTCATCGATTTGGATTTGTTTACTGCTCCTCCACTAGAAGAATTACTTTCGCTCCAACTAGATGTTGTATATGTTCCTATTTTTTTTGAAATCTTTTCTGCAGTTACTTCATTACTTGTTTTTAAATAATTCCAAACATAGCAATTATCAAGTATATTTTGAGCTGTATTATCTCCATATTTTTCGTTTAATTGACTGAAACTTTGGACAAAAAGATTAAATCTAATACCTCTGCCTCCGCCAACTGTTAAAAATCCACCGAAAATTTGGTATTGCACTAAAATTTCCAAATTCATCTAATATAAAATTAGTACGAATTTTTAATCTACCACCACTTTCATCTGCCATTTCTACAAGTTTTGTATATACCTGATTTACAAATAAACTACATAGAGAGTAAAATGTTGTTTTTTCATCTGGTAAAATCATAAATAATACTGACTTTT
>JAUNSM010000094.1 GCA_030539215.1 Clostridia bacterium | reverse complement strand
CCATGACGTCCAGCCATTTTATCTCCAACTGATATTTTTCTTTTTTGTGCTATATATACTCTAATAATTTCACTTACACCAGGTCCAAGTTCATCTGAATTTTCTCTAGTATAAATTTTTACATCAACTATTGTTCCTGCTTCTCCATGTGGCACTCTTAAAGATGTATCCCTTACTTCTCTAGCTTTTTCTCCAAATATCGCACGAAGTAATCTTTCTTCTGCTGATAATTCTGTTTCTCCTTTTGGAGTTACTTTTCCAACTAATATGTCTCCTGGTCTAACCTCTGCACCTATTCTAATAATTCCTTTTTCATCTAAATCTTTTAGATTTTCTTCTCCTATATTTGGAATATCTCTTGTTATTTCTTCTGGTCCTAATTTTGTATCTCTACATTCACAATCATATTCTTCTATATGTATTGATGTATAAATATCCTCTTTTACTAATCTTTCACTAAGTAATATAGCATCTTCGTAGTTATAGCCTTCCCATGTTGTAAATGCTATAAGTACATTTTTACCTAATGCCATTTCTCCATTTTGTGTAGAAGGTCCATCTGCTATTACATCTTGTGCTTTAACTTTTTCACCTTTTACAACTATTGGATGTTGGTTTATACAAGTACCTCCATTTGTTCTTTTGAATTTACGTAATTTATATGTATCTGTTTCTCCTGATTCTGTTTTAATAATAATTTCTTCTCCTGTAACCTTTTCAACAATACCACCATTTTTCGCAATTACCGTAATTCCAGAATCTTTGGCTGCTTTGTATTCTATACCTGTTCCAACTATTGGTGAATCTGTAATCATAAGTGGAACTGCTTGACGTTGCATGTTTGCACCCATTAATGCACGGTTAGCATCATCATGCTCTAAAAATGGTATCATTGCAGCACCTACAGATACTAATTGTTTTGGTGAAACATCTATGTAATCTACTTTGTCTGCTTCTACCTCTGTTACCTCATCTAAATATCTAACTCTTATCATTTTATTCTTAAACTTTTTGTCTTTTGTCATTGGCTCTGTTGCTTGTGCAATAATATATTCATCCTCTTCCTCTGCTGTCATGTATCTTATTTCATCAGTTACTTTATGTGTTTTTGGATTTACTTTTCTATATGGTGTTTCTACAAAACCATATTCATTAATTACTGCAAATGTTGAAAGTGCAGATATTAATCCAATATTTGGTCCTTCTGGAGATTCTATTGGACAAAGTCTTCCATAATGAGTATAATGAACATCACGCACTTCAAATCCTGCTCTTTCTCTTGAAAGTCCTCCAGGCCCTAAAGCTGATACTCTTCTTTTATGTGTTAATTCTGATAACGGATTTGTTTGATCCATAAATTGTGATAATTGTGAACTACCAAAGAATTCTCTAATTGATGATGTTATTGGTTTTGTGTTTATTAATGTTTGTGGTGTTATAACATCTAAATCCTGAATTGTCATTCTTTCACGCACAACTCTTTCAAGTCTTGTTAAACCAATTCTAAATTGATTTTGCAATAACTCACCAACACATCTTATACGTCTATTTCCTAAATGGTCAATATCATCTATTTTTCCTAAATCATATTGTAAATTTAATAAATAATTTACTGAAGCTATAATATCTTCTGTTATAATATGCTTTGGAACTAGCTCTATTTCTCTTTCTTCAATTACTTTTTTTAAATCTTTTTTATCTGTATTTTCTATTATGTTTTTTAATACCTCATAATTAACAGCCTCTTTAATTTTTATTCCTAATTTTTTTGTATCTAAATATGCATTAATATCTACTGTTCCATTTCCTATTACTTTTACTTTTTTATCATTTATTTTTATATCAACAATATTTATTCCTGAATCTTGAATTTCCTTTGCTATTTCTTTAGAAATCACAGCATCTTTTTCTACTAATATTTCTCCTGTTTCTTTATTTAAAATATCATTATATGCTATTTTATCAGTAATTCTTGATGCTAAATTTAATTTTTTATTAAATTTATATCTTCCTACTTTTGCTAAATCATATCTTCTTGGGTCAAAAAATAAATTGTTAAATAAATTCTTTGCAGCATCAACTGTTGGAAGTTCTCCAGGTCTTAACTTTTTATATATTTCCACTATTGCTTCTTCACTTGTTTTTACTGTATCTTTTGCTATTGTTGCTAAAATTTTCTCATCTTCTCCAAATACATCTATTATTTGTTCATCCGTTACAAGCCCTATTGCTCTTAAAAGAACTGTTACAGGTAACTTTCTTGTCCTATCAATTCTTACATAAAATACATCATTACTATCTGTTTCATATTCTAGCCATGCTCCTCTAATTGGCATAACAGTAGATTTATATAACTTTTTACCTGTTTTATCATAATCTGATTCGTAATAACAGCCTGGTGAACGAACTAACTGGCTTACTACAACTCTTTCTGCACCATTTATAACAAATGTTCCACTATCTGTCATTAATGGAAAATCTCCTAAATAAATTTCTTGTTCCTTAATTTCTCCAGTTTCACGATTAATAAGCCTTACTTTTACATGTAACCTTGTAGAGTAAGTTGCATCTCTTTCCTTTGCTTCTTCCAAAGAATATTTAGTTTTTTCTTCCATATAATAATCAAAAAACTCAAGAACTAAATTACCAGAATAATCAATTATTGGTGAAATATCTTTTAATACTTCTCCCAATCCTTTTTTTATAAACCAGTGGTAAGAATCCATTTGAACCTGGATTAAATTTGGGATTTCAATAAAATCTCCAATTTTTGCAAATGTTTTCCTTGTTGTCTTTTCATAATTTAAGTCTGTTAACAAAATAAATCAACTCCCTATTTTTAATGAACAGTAAATATTCATTATTAATTATTTTTTGAGCAGATATATTTATATAGAAATAAAGTTTATAAGTTTCTAACTTCTATTCTCTAATTTCTAACCTCTAATTAAATAAAGTCCCTCTTAAATATTAATGTTTTATAACCCTCAAAACTGTACTGCCCTAAATCAATTTTGATTTATATAACCTAAATTAATATTTAATTCCTCTTTATATAATTTAAAAACCAATACAAAAAAGTGTAGGAATGTTTTAATTACATTTCTTAAGCCTTACAGCTTCTACACTTTTATTCTATTTAAAATTTATATTATTATCTTTTTTTATTTTAATCACCCTTAATACTATATAAGAGCTACATATTTTAGAAACAAAACATGTGCCATATAATAATATCATACGGAAAGACGGCTTGTCAACACTTTTTTGAAAATTTTGCCACAAAAGGTTACTAGCTAATGATTTTCTAATTTTAAAGACAAACTATATACACAAATTTAGACATTTTTCGCGTTTTTTATATAGTAAAATTATCTTAATAAATATATTTTTTAAATCAATATTTATATTGTACAATATTGTACAAGGAGGGTATTTTTGAAAGGATAGGAAACATATATAAACAAATATACAAAATAGATAACATAATATCTACATTTAAAGATATTGTAGGGGCGAACTGTGTTCGCCCGCAAAACGAACAATACGGAATGTTCACGGGCG
>JAUNSM010000039.1 GCA_030539215.1 Clostridia bacterium | reverse complement strand
AAAACAAAAATAGAATTGATTAATAGCACATTTACAAGTGCTAGTGTAGCAGGTAGTGATTATATGAATCAGTATAATGAAACTTATCATTTAATGGAGCAGATTATGCCCTATAAGTTTGATAAGAGAGAAGTAGTGCTAAGAAATATATTTGCAAAAGATATTATTCCAAGTCCAGTTTATCTGAAATATCAAGATAAAATAGATAAAATAGATAAACATAGGTACTTAAGACTAGAGGTAATTGATAGATTATCAACATTAAAAGAAGAGTTAGATGATATGAGCATAATAATAAAAGAAGATATATTTGATGAAGGCAAAAAAGATGAAGAAATAACAGCAATAAACGAAAAAATAAAAGAATTAGAGAAACAAATTGTAAAAATAATATCATAATTATAAATAGGTTAAAATTAAAGGAGAAGCACAAATGGAGAAATATTATAATGATGCAATAATTGGAAATAAAGAAATAATAGCAAGTTTTACAAAAAAAGGTGAACTGATAAGACTTTTTTACCCGAACACAGATTATAGGCAATTCATAGATTTTTTTCACACAGGAGTAAAAGTAAATGACTCTTCTATGATATATTTACATAAGGATGTAAACAATGTATATAAACAATACTATACTGAAAATACAAACATTTTAAATACACAAATACTTAATACATACTTTGAATTAAAAATATTACAAACAGATTTTATATGTGAAGATAAAAATATATTAATAAAAAAATATAAAATGAACAGGGACTTTTTACAAATTACAAAAGTTAAAAAAATATAAAATAAAAAATGAAAATAGTATTAATTTAGAAATCAATTTTTTAATTCATTCAGGACTTTTAACAAATGATAACAACCAAGTTAGTGGATATTATAAAAACAATAGCCTAATTCAATATATGCATGATTATACCTTTTATATTTCTTCAGATAAAAAAGTAAAAAATTCACAGATAAATAATAATATAGCAAATATAGAGGAGCGGAGTAGTTGGAGATAAAGACTATATAGGAATGTCAAAAGATTCTTCTATTAGTTATAATCTAGGAATTTTGAAACCAAATCAAGAAATTGAATTTTGTATATATATAAAAATTTCTCAAGGAGCAGAAATAAAAACAATAGAAACCAAAATAGAAGAAATAAGACATATAGACTATAAAAAAGAACTAGACAAAACAAAAAAATATTGGGAGAAATATGTAAAAGAACATGATACAATAAAATTAGTAAATTCAGATACATCGTATATGAAAAAGATAGAAAAAATATATAAAAGAACAATACTTTTATATCCGCTTCTTACAAATTACCTAACAGGAGGAATATCAGCAGCAGTAGAAATAGACGAAAATCGAACAAAATGTGGAAGATATTCTTATTGTTGGCCAAGAGATCGGAATATTTATAACAAACGCATTAGACATACTTAAAATGGAAAAAGAAACAGAAAAATTTTATAAAACATTTTGTAAAATGACACAAAGTAAATCAGGAATGTGGGAACAAAGATTTTATACAGATGGAACACTAGCACCATGCTGGGGATATCAAATAGATGAAACCGCAAGCGTAATATATGGCGTATTTAATCATTATGAGCATACAAAAGATTTAAAATTTCTAAAAGATACATTAAAAATGTGCGAAAGTGCAACAAAATATTTAAAAAAATACATACAAAATTTATTAGAAGGAAAAGAAGAAGAATATAAAAGTTATGATTTATGGGAAGAAAACGAAGGAATACATACATATTCTTTAGCAAGCATATTTGCAAGTTTTGAAGTGATGATAAAAATATATGATAAATTAAAGCCAGAATTTGCAACAAACAGATTAAAATTAGAAAAAATACAAAAAGAAAAAGCAATTTTAAAAAAATATTTAATACAAATAAAAGATTATATTTTAAAGAACTTATATGATAACAAAAAAAAGACATTTATAAGAAACCGAGATGGAAAAACAGATATAAGCTTACTTGGGTTAGTTACTCCATTTAAAGTATTTGTACCAAAAGAAAAAAAGATATTAAATACTATAGAAAGAATAGATTTAAACTTAAGAACATATACAGGAGGATACTTAAGATACGAAACAGACAGATATGTAGGAGGAAACCCATGGGTAATTGCAAATTTATGGATGGCAAATTATTATATAGAAGCAGGAAACAAAACCAAAGCAAGGGAATGCTTTGACTTTGTTATTAAAACAGCAACAGAACATGGCTTTTTAGGAGAACAAATAGAAAATAAAACAATGCAAACAAAGTGGGTAATAGGACTTGGTTGGTCACATGCAATGTTTATAAATGTTTTACAAAAATTATATGTCCAATAGGGACGTCCCTATTGAGACATTAAGGAGAATAATATATGTCAAAATTGAGTACTATTTTTGTTTGTAATAATTGTGGAAATGAATCTTCTAAATGGTTTGGAAAATGTGTAGCATGTAATGAATGGAATACTTGTTATGAAGAAAAGTTAAATAATAAAATATCAGGCAAATTAGCTAATAAGAGTGTAGCAATACCAATAAAACTTAATGAAGTAAAAAATCAAGATATAATAAGATTATCTACTGGTTTTTTAGAAATAGATAGAGTTTTAGGAGGAGGAATGGTAAAAGGTTCTTTAACTCTTTTACGGAGGAGAACCAGGAATAGGAAAATCCACTTTGATTTTGCAAATTTGTGACAAAATGAATGGTGAAGGAAAAGTATTGTATGTTTCAGGAGAAGAGTCTATAGAGCAAATAAAAATAAGAGCAGATAGATTAGGAATTAATAATGATGAAATAGTATTTTTAGGGGAGACAGATATAGATATAATACAAGATGTAATTTTGAAACTGAATCCAAAACTTGTAATATTGGATTCAGTTCAAACAATGTATTCAGAAGAAATAACATCAAGCCCAGGAAGTGTTAGTCAGGTAAGAGAGATAACTTCTAAAATTATGAAAATTTGTAAACAAGAAGCAATTACTACTATAATAATAGGACATGTAACAAAAGATGGAAATATAGCTGGACCAAGAGTTTTAGAGCACATGGTTGATACAGTATTATATTTAGAAGGAGAAAGATATTTTGCCTATAGAATACTTCGTGGAGTAAAAAACAGATTTGGTTCTACTAATGAAATAGGTATGTTTGAAATGCAAGATTTACGGTATGTGCGAAATAAATAATCCATCATCAGTATTACTAGCAGAAAAAAATGAAAATGTAGCAGGTTCAATTGTAGTTGCAAGTATAGAAGGAACAAGACCTATCCTTATAGAATTACAAGCATTAACTACAACAAGTATGTTTGGAATGTCTCGTAGAACAGCAAATGGAATTGATTATAATAGGTTAACACTTTTAATTGCTGTATTAGAAAAAAGAGCAGGAGTTCCACTTGGTTCTCAAGATGTTTATTTAAATATAGTAGGTGGAATTAAAGTAAATGAGCCAGCTTTAGATTTAGGAATAATACTTGCTGTAAGCTCTAGTTATAAAAACATATCAATTCCCAATAATACAATTGCAATAGGAGAAGTTGGGCTCACAGGAGAAGTAAGAAGAGTAAATATGATAGAAAAAAGAATAAAAGAAGCAGAAAAATTAGGATTTAAAAAATGTTTAATTCCAGAAAGCAATAAAAAACTATTGAAAGATAATTATAAATTAGATATAATAGGTGTACAAAATATATTAGACGCTATGAAATATTTAGGATTAAAAAAATAAACTATTGCAAAATATGGGATAAAATGTCCCACTAGGAAACGTCCCCATTGGGACAAGTGAGGTGATGAAATATTGATAAATATTTTAAAAATAATAGCTCCAGGAACAAAGTTTAGAGAAGGCTTAGATAATATATTAAAGGCTAAGACTGGTGCATTGATTATAATTGGTGATTCAAAAGAAATAATGGACATTGTTGATGGACGGATTTAAGATTGATGAAGAGTATACACCAGCAAGGTTATATGAGCTTGCAAAAATGGATGGAGCTATAATTCTTAGTAAAGATTTGAAAAAAATATTGTTAGCTAATGCTCAGATAATTCCTTCACCTAAAATTACTACAGTTGAAACAGGAACAAGGCATAGAACAGCTGAACGTGCTGCTAAACAAACAGGTGAATTGGTAATTAGTATTTCACAAAGAAGAAATATAATAACTGTTTTTAAAGGTGATTTTAGATATACAATAGAAGATACAAGTAAAATTATAACTAAAGCGAATCAAGCTTTACAAACATTAGAGAATTATAAAAAGGTTTTTGACACTAAATTGAAAGTTTTAAATGAGTATGAATTTAATGATATAGTTACTTTAGATAATGTTATTACATGTTTGCAAAGAGTCGAAATGGTAATGAGAGTAGGAGAGCAAGTTAAACGTTCAATATATGAATTACGGTGAAGATGGAGTTTTGGTTAAAATGCAATTAGAAGAATTAATAGAGGATTTGCCAAAAGAAGAATTGCTTATTGTAAAAGATTATATAGCACCAAGCAAAAAACTTGTTGCTGAAAAAGCATTGAAAACAATACAATCTTCTTTGCTTGATGAAATTTTACAGGCACAAACAATTGCTAAAATATTGGGCTATGAACAATTTGACAATTATGAAGAAGTTGCAGTTTACCCAAGGGGATATAGAATTTTGAATAAAATACCTAGAATGCCAAATAACATTGTTGTTAATTTAGTAAAAACATTTAAATCATTTCAACATATATTAGTTGCAGATATTGATAAATTAGATGAAGTAGAGGGTATTGGCGAAGTAAGAGCACAAACAATAAAACAATCATTAAAAAGAATGCAAGAACAGTTTGTATTTGATAATTTAATAATATAAGGAGAGGTTTAATATTGGAAAAATCAACTAAAGATAATAAAGGAATTACTTTAATAGCATTAATAATAACAGTTATAGTAATTTCAATTTTAGCTGCTATATCTATAACTGCTGGTTCTAATACATATAATAATGCAAAAATGACTAAATTTGTAACACAAATGCAATTAATACAAACAAAAGTTGATGAGCTAGTAAAAGAGAAAACGCTGGAAGAGTTAAATTCGTTAGGCGAAGAAGCTCCCAGCAATAAACAAAATATATTAGATACAGCTTGTCCTAATCAAGAAATAGGAAGCAACCAACTTTCTGACTTTAGATATTTTACATCAGAAAATTTACATCAAATTTTTGAAATAGAAGATGCAAAGGATGAGGTTTTAATAAATTTTTCTACAAGAGAGGTAGTTAGTGTAACTGGAGTAAGATATAACAATACTAGATATTATACACAGTATAAATTACCCAAAGGACAAAAATTGATTGAAAATATTCCTGTGAATAGAGATTTGGATTTTAAGATATATGCAACAATGAAAGGATTAAATGCAAGCCTCGTTATAGCTGAGGTAAAAATTACTAATGGAACACTCAGTTATCAAGAAGAGGGAGCAGAGTATTGGAATATAATAACTAATTATACAGAAGAGAATGTCGCATGGTATGAGGTTTTAATTTCAAAATCAGGCACATATAAATTTAAATTAAAAGATAATATAACTGGAGCAGAGTGTGATGAATTTACTTTTCAGTCAATAAGCTTAGTTGGGCACGAGATTGAAGATGCTAACGAAGTTAAGATTGAATTAACTAATATACCTAAATCTGTTCAAGGTTATGATGAGTATGATTATGCAAGAGAATCATTTTATTGGGCTTACGCTGAGTATAATGATATATGGTATGTTTGGATACCAAGGTTTGCATATAGACAACAAGAAATTAAGTTTTTAAAGGGTAATACTAATATTGGAACAGATAATATTAGTATAGATAATTCATGGACAATTCATGAAAAATTTACTTTATCAAATGGTACAAAGCTTACAGGTATATGGGTTGAGGTTAATGGAGAAAAACAATCAGGATTAAATATGATTACATTATTAAATAATGCTGTTAACACATTAACCGAAATTTAAAAGGAGGAAAAAACATGAAAAATAAAAAATTAACTTTAAGTATTATTGGTTTAATTTTAGTGTTAATATTAGGAGGTTTTTTAGCATATGGATATTATCAAAAAGCTACATATAAAATACAAAGACCAATTGTTTCAATGGAGATAGAAGGATATGGAATAGTAAAAATGGAGTTGTATCCAGATATGGCACCAAATACAGTTGAAAATTTTATAAAATTAATTAATGAAGGATATTATAACGGATTAACTTTTCATAGAATAGAAGAAAGTTTAATACAAGGTGGAGATACTGCTGGAGATGGAACAGGAGAAACAGAAAGTACAATAAAAGGTGAATTTTCTTTGAATGGATATGAAGAAAATACTTTAAAATTTGAAAAAGGAACAGTAGGGCTTGCAAGACAAGACTATACATATTATTCTTCTATAGATAGTAGTTTAGTTGAAAAAGGCTATAATTCGGGATATGCACAATTTTTTATAATGGTAGAAGACGAAGAAAATTTTAATGGATATTATGCACCATTTGCAAAAGTTACAGAAGGAATAGAAATAGTAGAAAAGATATCTCAATTAGAAACAACAACCAAAACAGATGAACAAACAGGAGAAACAAGTAAAACTACAATGCCTATAGTTCCACCAGTAATAAAATCAATGCAAGTAGAGACTTTTGGAGTAGAATATGATGAGCCAAAAACTGAACAAAGATTTGATGCAAATAATTTTATAATGCAAAAATTATATGGAGCTTCATAAAAAACTTGCAAAAACATTTGTGCTACATAAATCTGGTATTATTTATATAATAGGAATAATTGCATATAATAAAAATTGGAGGCGAAAAAATGAGTGAAGAAATAAATGTAAATGAAATGATTGAGAAACTTGCTCAAAATGCAAATAAAGCATTAGAAGAATATATGCAACTTGACCAGAAACAAATAGATAAAATAGTAAAAGAAATGGCAATAGCAGGGTTACAACACCACAGAGAGCTTGCGAAATTAGCTTTTAATGAAACAAAAAGAGGTTTGTATGAAGATAAAGTAATAAAAAATATGTTTGCAACAGAATATATTTGGCATTCTATAAAATACGAAAAAACAGTAGGAATTGTAGATGAAAATGAAATGGAGGGTTATGTAGAGGTTGCAGAGCCAATAGGAATAGTAGCAGGGGTAACCCCTGTTACTAACCCAACATCAACAACAATGTTTAAAGCATTAATATGTGCTAAAACTAGAAACCCAATTATATTTGGTTTTCATCCATCTGCACAACAAAGTTCTGTAAAAGCAGCAAAAATTTTACGAGATGCAGCAATAAAAGCAGGAGCACCTAAAAATTGTATACAATGGATAGAATATCCTTCAATAGAAGCAACAAATGCATTAATGAATAATAAATTGGTTTCTTTAATATTAGCAACAGGTGGAGCAGGAATGGTAAGAGCGGCATACTCTTGTGGTAAGCCTGCTTTAGGAGTAGGACCAGGTAATGCACCATGTTATATAGAAAAAACTGCAAATATTAATAGAGCATGTACAGATTTAATGCTTTCTAAAACATTTGATAATGGAATGATATGTGCATCAGAACAAGCTGTTATTGTAGATAATGAAATACATGAACAATTTGAAAATTATATGAAACAAAATAATTGCTATTTTTTAAATGAAGAAGAAACAAAAAAGGTATCAGATTTTGTTATAAATAGTGAAAAGGGAGCAGTAAATTCTGCAGTTGTTGGGCAAAGTGCAGGTTGGATAGCTGAGCAATGCAAGATAAATGCTCCAGAAAACACCAAAATTTTAATTGCAAAATTAAATGGAATAGGTGCAGAATATCCGTTATCAAGAGAAAAATTATCTCCGGTTTTAGCTTACTATATTGTAAACACTACACAAGAGGGATTTGAAAAATGTAAGCAAATGTTAAATTTTGGAGGGTTAGGGCATTCTGCAATAATACACAGTAATAATCAAGAAATTATAAAAGCATTTGGTGAACAAATGAAAGTTGGAAGAATAATTGTAAATTCACCATCATCACAAGGAGCAATTGGAGATATATATAATACAAACATACCATCACTTACACTTGGTTGTGGTTCATATGGTAACAATAGTACAACATCAAATGTGTCAACAGTTAATTTAATAAATAAGAAAAAAATTGCAAAAAGGAGAGTTAATATGCAATGGTTTAAAATTCCACCAAAAATTTATTTTGAAAACAATTCAGTGCAATATTTAGAAAAAATGAACAATATATCAAGGGCCTTTATAGTAACAGATTCAACAATGATAAAGCTAGGATATGTAGATAAAGTACTATACTATTTAAGAAAAAGAGAGCAATATTGTCACTCTAAAATATATTCAAACATTGAGCCAGACCCAGATGTAGAAACAATTATGAATGGTGTAGAAGAAATGAGAAATTTTAGTCCAGATGTAATAATAGCAATAGGAGGTGGGTCAGCAATAGATGCAGCAAAAGGAATGTGGTTATTTTATGAACATCCAGATGCTACATTTGATGGATTAAAACAAAAATTTATGGATATAAGAAAAAGGGTAGTAAAATTTCCAAATTTAGGAGAAAAAGCTAAATTTGTTGCCATACCAACAACATCAGGCACAGGTAGTGAAGTAACAGCATTTGCAGTAATAACAGATAAAAAAAATGGAAATATAAAATATCCACTAGCAGATTATGCATTAAAACCAGATGTTGCAATAATAGATCCACAGTTTGTGTTAACACTTCCAAAAACAACAACAGCAGACACAGGTTTAGATGTATTAACACATGCGTTAGAAGCATATGTTTCAAATATGGCAAGCGATTATACAGATGGACTAGCACTTCAAGCAATAGATTTAGTTTTTGATTATCTAAAAAGAGCATATAATAATGGGGAAAATGATGTAATAGCAAGAGAAAAAATGCATAATGCAAGTTGTATAGCAGGAATGGCATTTACAAATGCATTTTTAGGATTAAATCATAGTATGGCACACAAATTAGGAGGAGAATTTCATATTCCACATGGTAGAGCAAATGCAATACTTTTACCATATGTAATAAAATATAATAGTCAAACTCCTACTAAATTTGCAACATTTCCGAAATATGAAGAATTTATAGCAGACAAAAAATACGCAAAAGCAGCAAGGTTTGTAGGGTTAGGTGGAAATACAGATGAAGAAAGTATAAACAACTTAATACAAGGTATTCAAAATTTGATGAAGGAATTGAATATTCCAATGTCAATAAAAGATTGTGGAATAGAAGAAGAAATCTTTATGAAAAAATTAGACGAGCTTTCAGAAAATGCACATGATGACCAATGTACTGGAGCAAATCCAAAATACCCATTAATAGAAGAAATAAAACAAATATATATAAAAGCATATTATGGGGAAAATGTATAAATTAAAAAAATAAAAAGGAGAAAAAAAGAGATGAAAGAAAACAAAGGAATAACATTAGTAGCACTAGTAATCACAATAATTGTAATGCTAATATTAACAGGAGTAGGTATAAAATTAACAATAGATGGAGAATCAATAGAAATAACAGAAAATGCAGTTAATTCAATAGAACAACAAGCTGCAAAACAACGAGTTTTAGAAATATTATCAGATTATGAAGCAATACGAGAGGAAGAGTTACTAGATTATCTTAATGAAAAAGTAGATGAAAAAGAATTAGATGAAGTAATAGATAATGAAGATGGAACATATACAATAATAATAGGTGAAAATGAAATAATAATAGATGTAAGCGAATATATTATTGTTCCAGAATCAAGAGAAGGATTAAATATAGGAGACTATGTAGATTACAGACCATCAACTACAACAAATGCACGAGTAATAGCATTAAACAAAGAAGTAAACACATGTTCGGGTTATGATGTGATACAGCCACAAAATTTAAGCCAAGAAGAAGAAGATCTAAAATGGCAAATACTAAACATATATGAAAATGGAACAGTAGATTTAGTAAGTACAGAGACTACAGAAAGGGTAGGGCTTGCCGGAGCCCAAGGGTATAACAATGGAGTATATTTATTGAATCATATATGTTCAATATTATATAGTAATAGCACATTAGGAGTAGAAGCAAGAAGTATAAACCTAAAAGACATAGAAAAACATTTAACACAAGCAGGGATAAATGCGAGAAACTTATACAGTAATCCTGATGGCTTTGGATATGGTGATACGAAAACATTTAGCATAAATTATAGTTATTATCCAAACCTATATGAACAAGAAAACGGATCAGGAATAAATATAGATCCAAATCCAACGGAAACAATAAGGGAGAGACTAAAAACAAATGGAATAGACAACTCTAATCCAGCACAATTAGATGCAAACACAGGAAATAATGCATATAAACAAGCAAATGCACAAGGATTAACAATAACAAATTCATATTATGATATTCCATTTAACGTAACAAATTGTGGAGCATTATTCTATCTGTTTGAGAACTCATCTTTTTGGCTTGCCACACGCTATGTATCAGTCTTGTCGTCGCGGTTCTTTCTTCGGGATTTTTAGATTTTTAGGCAATGTGGGGAGTCCTGCTTATCAGACTTTGGGTGGGTACTCGGTGTTCGAAGGGAACTGTGAATCAGGAGGTACAGAAGATTGCTTGCGTGCCGTGGTTTCTTTGGGGCCTAGCATCGAAATTGAAAAATGCACAGGAACAAATGGAGAGAATAATCCACATACAATTCCAGCATTATAAGAGTAAATATAATAATACAAAAACAAAAGAAAAAGGAGGAGATTTAAATGCAATTAAACAAAAACAAAGGAATAACCTTAATAGTACTTATAATAACCATAATTGTAATGCTAATATTAATAGGAATAAGTGTAACTATAGCGATAAACGGGAATTTAATAAAAGCAACAGAGGATGCAATGAATATAGTAGAACAAAAAGAAAGAAGAGAACAAATTTTAGAAATATTATCAATTTACCAAATAAAACAAAAAGGCAATTTACTAGAATATCTTACAGAAAAATTAGAAGAAGGCAAATTAGATGAAGTAACAGATAATGGAGATGGAACATACACAATAGGAATAGATGACTATGAAATGACAATAGATTCAAATGATTATTTAGATGATCCAACAGAGTAAGAAACCGCCGTGTACTATTTAAGTTATGTGGAAGAGAAGGGTGCTTAATTATAAAATGTAACACAAAAACCGAATTTGCATATTATACAATATAATATGTATAAAGGAGGTAATAAAATGCCAGACGAAAGAAATTGTGGATGTGGATGCAACAATGGAATAGGAGGATTATTTGGAGGATGTGGAGATGATTGTTCAATACTATTCTTTATAATTATATTCTTATTACTATTCACAAACTGCGGATGTGGTTGTGGTAGAGGTTGTAACTAGTACTTATTAAAAAGGGGAATTTATCCCCTTTTTCCTAAATATACCACAAAATTTTTCTATTTTTGCCTTGACTTGTATTTTTTGATACGATATACTTTAAATATCTAAAATACGAAAGAGGAGAAAAAAATGCAAGGAAAAAATAAATTTAAATTTAATAAAAAAATTCTATGTATTTTAATTCTTTTTATACTAGTATATACAACAATTGGATTTTATAAAAAAACAGAAAACAAATCATATGGAGCAACATACACATACAATAAAACATCTAATAATTTACCTTCAAATTTTGATACGCTTTATCCAGGATATAAGGTATTAATTAATACATTAGTAAATAATCACCCAAATTGGACATTCAAATTATATGAAACAGGGCTAGAATGGGATGCTGTAATAAATAGTGAATATCAAGGACATGGAAGTTCCCCTAAAAATTTAGCACCTAGTGAATATTCTTCGGGTTGGTTCTGTATGTTAGATACCTGTAAAGACAAGCTAGATTACGATACGAGTGGAAGATGGCGTTGTGCATCACGAGAAGCAATTATGTATACAATGGATCCAAGAAATACATTAAATGAGTCAACTGTATTTGAATATTTGCAACTATCTAATGATAGAAATATTACAAAAGAACAAGTTGATACAATGGCAAGGCAAATATCATATCTAAATAATCAAGCATTAATAGATGCAATATATGAAGTTGCAAATGATCCAAACTATAATATAAATCCTTTTTACATAATAGGAAAAATTTTGCAAGAACAAGGAAGTGGAGCATCAGCATTGTGTTCAGGACAGGGATATAGAGGACAATATATTGGATATTATAATTTATTTAATGTAGGAGCATCAGGAAATGGAACAGAAGCAGTAATTTTAAATGGACTAGCTTATGCTCAAAGTAAAGGTTGGGACACACCTCAAAAAGCAATAATTGGTGGAATAGGAACAATAAAAAGATACATATCTAGAGGACAAGATACTTTATATTTTCAAAAATTTAATGTAGTGGCTTCACCATATTATTCAAACCAATATGCACAAAATGTATTAGATGCTCAAAGCATAGGAACAATATTAAAAGGATATTATAAAAATGCAAATTTGTTAGATAGTTCTTTCACTTTTATAATCCCTTTATATTACAACATGCCAGCTACTGCTTGTTCAACACCAACAACATCATCAGGAGAAGTTGGAGAACTCGCATATGTTAATGCTAGTGGAGGGTTAGCTTTAAGAGATGCACCAAATGGAAATACAATGACATATGTAAACGAAGGCACTCAAATATTAATACTTGAAAGGGCAACATCAAAAACAGGCTCTTACTATTGGGATAAAGTATCAACACCACAAGGAACAGGATATATGGCAAGAGAATCTTCAGATGGAAGTAAAACGTATTTAGTACTAGTAAATTGGATAGATAATTCTACGAACAATAATTATTCTTCGCCAGATAGTAATAATATAGTAATTACAGAGCCAAATACAACAGTTGATAAACTTAAAGAAACATATATTAATTCAGTAATTATAAATAAAGATGGAACAGAAATTTTTGGAGATACATTAGTTGGAACAGGAGCAAAAATAAAAATAAATGGAGCAGAGAAATATACAATAGTTAAACTTGGAGATGTTAGTGGAGATGGAAAAATATCACCTTCGGATTATGTAAAAGTAAAAAATAAGATTATGGGTGTTACATCTATGGATGCTATTACTGAAAAGGCTGCTGATGTTAACAAAGATGGCTCAATAAGTCCAGCAGATTATGTAAAAATAAAAAATCACATTATGAAAACTAGCATAATTTCAATATAATATAAAAGGAGAACTCTAATGAAAAGAAAAATTTTAAGTAAAGTAATTTTAATACTAATATTAAGTATATTTATTTTATTAGTAATGACAATTAAATCAAATGCTGCAAGTTTAAGTATAAGTACATCTAAATCGTCAGTATCACCAGGAGAAACATTTACAGTTACAGTTTCGGTAAGTGGAGGAGCAGGAAGTGTAAGTGCATCAGTTAGTAATGGCTCAGGAGGAAAAACAGATTTTTTAGATAATAATTCATTTTCATTTAGTTGTACAGCAGGAAGCTCTGGAAGTGTATCAATTACAGCTTCTGGAACAGTTGCAGATTATACAACAGAACAAGATGAAAGTAAAAGTGCATCAAAATCTGTTAGCATAGTTCAGCCATCATCAAGCACCTCTGGAGGAGGTTCTTCAAGTGGAGGAACAACTACAAAACCCAAAACAAATACTACTGAAACTAAAAAATCATCAGATAATTCATTAAAAGAATTAACAATAGCAGAAGGAGCAATTACACCAGAATTTAATAGAGATGTAAGAGAATATTCTTTAACTGTTCCAAATGAAATAACAATACTTAACGTAACAGCTACAGCAAATCACTCAAAAGCAAGTGTAGTTGTTGAAGGAAATGCAGAATTAAAAGAAGGGGAGAATACAGTAACAGTTACAGTAAAAGCAGAAGATGGAAGTACATCAAAATATTTAATTAGAGTAATAAGAAACAGACCAGTACTTTCGCTTCAATCATTAATAATAAAATATAGTAATCAAAATGGAGAATTGATAGAAATACCATTAAATCCAATATTTAATTTTGAAACATATGAATATGCTTTAGAAGATTTAGAATATTGGGTAGAAAAATTAGAAATAGAAGCAATAGCAAATATTGAAGGAGCAACAATAGATATTCAAGGTGCAGACACTTTAATTGAAGGAGAAAATATTGTTACAATAGTAGCAAAAATACCAGTACAAACACAAGAGTTAGCAGAAGGTGAAGAACCACAAGAAGAAATAAAAACATATGTGATAAGATTTAATAAAAAAGCAGAACCAGTACCACCAACACTTATGGGAAGAATTTCAAATTGGTTTAGAGGAATATTTGGAGGAGTTACATCATGGTATGGTAATAATCAAGAACAAATAATTTTAAGTGCATTAGGAATTTGTATAGCTTCATTAGTAGGATTATCAATATATATTGTTATAGATTATAAAAAATATAAAACTTTATTACAAAAAATAAAAAAATTAAACGAAATAGAACAAGATGAGTTAGTAGAACAAGATATACTTGAAACTCCAGTAGCTGAAAATTCAACTAAAAAAACTGTAAAAAAAGATACAATTGAAAAAACAAAACAAGGAAGACATTTTTAAAATGTCTTCTCTTAAATGCCTCTATAGCTCAGTTGGTAGAGCAACAAATTCGTAATTTGTAGGTCGGCAGTTCGATTCTGCCTAGAGGCTCCATATGTGTAAGTGCTGACACATTTACAACTAATAATGAATAGTTTATAATGAAAAAATGAATAATATAAATGAACAAAGAAGCTCATTTGTATTATTCATTTTTCATTTTAATGTGGAGTTTGCAATATTTTTGTATTAAAAATTTGCTCCAACGAGTCAAACAGATTCAATTAGAATAACAAAAAATAAAAAAATAAACTAAAAGAATTTAACAAAAATATTGACAATAAAAATAAAAAATG
>JAUNSM010000038.1 GCA_030539215.1 Clostridia bacterium | reverse complement strand
AGAATGTTAACATTGCCAGAAATAAACAAAGAAAGAGGACAAACAGAAGCACAAGTTATACATACAGGAGCAGTAATTACGACAGAGCCAGCTCCAGGATTATTTAGATTAAATAATTTACCAGCTGCAGGATTAACTGGATATACCTACAACACCGGCGACTGGTACTGGTTGGCCTCTCCGTATAGCAGTAACGCTAACAGCGTGCCCAATGTGAACTGTTACGGCAGTGTGTACTACGACGCCAACATCAGCTATGGGGTTCGCCCGGCAGTTTCTCTGGGCTCTGATATCCACTATAATGTAGAGCGAGAGTCAGAAAATGGATTTAGTTATTTAGTATTGAGTAAAGTTTCTGCAGAGTAAAAAGCCCGCCGTGTGGCCTCGCGTCACACGGCGGATAGGGAGAGAAGGTTATGGCAATGATTACAATGGTTAGAGCAATTAAACAGATACATTCTGAAGATTTAGTGTTAATAAAAATAGGTAATTTTTATCATGCATATGGAAAAGATTCATATATATTATCATATTTATTTTCATATAAATTAAAAGAATTTGCGGAGCATTATTCAACTTGTGGTTTTCCAATAGATAGTATTTCAAAGGTAAAGGCTATATTAGAAGAAAAAAAGATTAATTATTTATTGTTAGACAAAAGAAATAATTATGAAGAAGAAGAAAAGAGTGATAATGGAAATTTAAATGCATATGATAAAGAGTTTGCAAAAGCAAGCAAATATATTAAATTGAAGAAAAGAATTGATAATATTTATGAAATTCTTTTATCAGAAATAACAAAAAAAGGAATAAAGGAAACAATAATAAGAATAGAAGATGTAATTAATGAAGGAAGAAAAGTTTAAAATAATTCAATTTATAAAAGATTTAATAATTGTAATAGAAAAAGAATTGATTAATTTTCCAAAAAAAGATATTGAAATAAAAAACAGAATAAGAACAAATACTTATGATTTATTAGAAATATGTTATCAAGCAAATGCAACATCAAATGTTGAAAAAAAGATAGAACTACTTGAAGAAGCAATAGCTAAAATAAAAGTTGTAGATTTTTTATTAAATATTAGTTATGAAAGAGAATTAATTACACACAAAAAACTTATAAAAATAGCGTTAAAATTGGATGATATAATTAAATATATATCAGGATGGCTAAAAAAATGAAATTATTTGTATTTTTATAAATACGAGTTTTTTCATTTAATATCAATTTTTCTTTGTTTAAAAATTTAGTTATTTCATTTAAACAATATTTTAAATATTGTTTTGAAGGGTGAAACAATAAAAAATCATCTTGATAACGAACAAAATATTTAATTTTAAGGGTTTCTTTAATAAAATGATCCATATCATTTAAATAAAAAATTGCTAAAATTTGACTTGTCATTGCACCTATGCTTAAACCTTTTTTTCTACATCTATAATATCAAAAATAATTTTTAATGATTCTGCATCTTTTATTGTTTTTTTAAGTTTTTCTTTTAAAATATCATGATCAATACTAGCAAAAAACTTACTAACATCACATTTTAAAATATAATAATTACCATATTTAATTTTGCATGTTTGATGAAATTTTTTAGAAAGTCTAACTCCTTCTGATGTTCCTAAACCTTTTCTATTTGCAACATTTACATCTAAAAGTCTAGGAAGAATTGCAGGATAAAGAATATATCTTGCAACTAAATGATTAATTACTTTATCTTGCATATTTTGACTTACAATTTTTCTTTCCTTTGGTTCATATATTGTAAAGACATTGTAATTACCAGGAACAAAACTTCTAGTTTCTAAAATAGTATATATTCTAGCAATATATATAGATTTATAATCTTTAAAGTTAGCAGATTTATTTTTGTTTTTTGTGTTTTTACATACTTCATTAAATGCAGATATTATGTTATCTATTTTGTATATTTGTTTATATATGTTTCCTATCCTTTTCAAAAATATTCTCCTTATACAATATAAATAAAAATATATTTATTAGGATAATTTTACTATATAAAAAACGCGAAAAATGTCTAAATTTGAGTATACAGTTTGTCTTTAAAATTAGAAAACCATTATCTAGTAACAAAATATAAAGTAAATGCCTTTCTTGTATTGCAAAATAAAAACAAATTGTAATATAATACAATTATAAAATTTGGAGGAAATTATATGTTTTTAACAGAAGAAGGGCAAATACACTCAAGTGAGCCACAAACATATCAAGTAGTAAAAAAGAACAAAAAAAGAAAACGCTCAAAATTAAGAAAAGCTATAAAGATATTTTTTACTATAATACTTATTTTATTATTACTTATATTAATAGCAGGTGGATTTGTTGCATATAAAATATATGAAATTGCAAAAGATGTTAAATTAGATAAAAATGATTTAGCAATTAAGTATGAAAATTCGGTAATAAAAGATATAACAGGTAATACTTTAGCAGTGCTAAATGGAGACGAAAATAGAGTTAGTATTTCATTAGAAAACATGACACAATATTTACCAAAGGCATTTATATCAATAGAAGATGAAAGATTTTATACTCATAAAGGTGTTGATATAAAAAGAACATTGGGAGCTACATATACATATTTAAAGAATAAGGGAAATTCATCATTTGGCGGTAGTACTATAACACAACAATTAGTAAAAAACTTGACACAAGAAAAGGAAGATACTTGGCAAAGAAAAGTAAGAGAAATGACAAGAGCATATTATGTGGAGCAAGAAATGTCAAAAGAAGAAATATTAGAATTATATCTTAATCTAATATTTTTAGGAGATACAGTATATGGAGTTCAACAGGGGTCAAAGTATTACTTTAATAAAGATGCACAAGATTTAAGTTTAGCAGAATGTGCATTTTTAGCAGGAATAAATCATTCTCCTAATTCATACAATCCATTTATAAAAGATAATGAAAAAGTTCTTCAAAATATAAAAACAAGAACAATAATAGTATTAAATAAAATGAATGAGCTTGGAAATATAAATTCACAACAAGAATATGAACAAGCTATAACAGAAGTGCAACAAGGGCTAAAATTTGAACAAGGAGCATTTCCAGAAACACTATTATCTTATCATACAGATGCAACAATAAACCAAATAATAAATCAATTACAAAGAAAATATTATTGGACATATGAACAAGCAAGATTATATTTGTTTAGTGGTGGATTTACAATTTATACAACTCAAGATCCTGCAATGCAAGCTGTTATGCAAGAAGAATTTAATAAAGAAAAATATAGAACAACAGCAATAGACGAGTTTGGAAATTTACAGAATTCACAAGCTGCAATGGTACTTATTGATCACAAAACTGGACATGTACTTGCAATATGTAGTGGATTTGATGAAAAGACAGAACCATTTGGATTTAATAGAGCAACAGAGGCAAAAAAACAAACAGGTTCTTCAATGAAAACTATTGCGGTATTAGCACCAGCTATAGATAGAGGAATAATTACAGCGGCAACAATTTTTGATGATAATTTAACAAGTTTTAATAATGGTACATATGAGCCAAAAAATTATGGATATAAATATAGAGGATTAATTAGTGTGAGAGACGCAATAGCATATTCGCAAAACATACCAATGGTAAAAGCAATGTGTTTATTAACTCCAGAAAAATCAATTGAATTTTTAAAAAGCGTTGGAATTACATCTTTAGATGAAGAAAGAGATAATGTTTTACCACTAGCACTTGGAGGTTTAACATGGGGAATTACACCTTTACAAATGGCTGGTGCATATGCAACAATTGCAAATGATGGAGTATATATAGAGCCTACATTTTATACAAAAGTAATAGATTTAGATGGTAATATTGTATTAGAACCAGACCAAAAGAAAACACAAGCAATGTCAGAAGCAACAGCATTTGTTGTTAAAGAAATACTTACTCAGCCAGTAAAAACTGGAACATCAACAACTTGTGCAATAGAGGGAATGGATGTAGCAGCAAAAACAGGTACAACAAATAATGATTATGATAGATGGCTTTGTGGATTTACACCATATTATACTGCAACTGTATGGTATGGATATGATAATAATGCATCAGTAACTGGATGGACATTAAACCCAGCTAGTCAAATATGGACAGGAGTAATGTCACAAATTCATAATGGATTAGAATCAAAAACATTTTATGAAACAAAACCAGAAAAAGTAGTAGAAGTAGAGACATGTAAAAAATCAGGTTTTTTGGCAACATCAACGTGTAGAAGTAATAAAACAACATATACAGAATATTTTGTACAAGGAACAGAACCAATACAAACATGTCCTTATCACTCTTCAGCAAAAGTATGTTTAGAAAGCGGTTTATTAGCAAATGAAAACTGCACTAAAACAAAAAGGGTATATGGTAAGGGAGAATATATTAATGGAAATGGACTATGGAAAACGCAATCAACATATTATAAACCAAAAAACGTTCCAACTGCTCGTTGTACAATACATTAACAAAACAATGATAAAAAATAGGAGAAAATATGCATTTAATTAATATAATAGATACTAATTTATATAATATAATAATAAAAATGTTTAGTCAGAATGTAACTGCTATAATGACATTTATAGCATATTTAGGCTCAGCAATAACATTAATTACTTTTTCATTAGAATTTATATTTTTATTTAAAAATAAAAAATATCCTATATTTATAATATTGAATTTAATTTCAGTATTTATATTAAATAGAATATTAAAATTAATTATAGCAAGGCCAAGGCCACAAGTATTAATATTAGCATTAGAAAATGGATATAGTTTTCCAAGTGGACACGCAATGGTTTCTTTTGGCTTTTATGGATTTTTAATATATTTAGCATATAAAAATATTAAAAACAAAAAAATAAAATACCCATTAATAGTATTTTTATCAATATTGATATTATTAATAGGTATAAGTAGGGTTTATTTAGGGGTACATTATGCAACAGATGTAATAGGAGGATTTGCAATAGGGTTTATATATCTTGTATTTTTTGTGAAATTTTATAAATATTGTTTTAATTTTTCAACAGTTTCTTCTTGAAAATTTACAAAATCATTTAAAAGTTTATCAACATCTGTATCTAAATCTTCATTATGATTAAGTAGTCTACGTCCTTCTATAATTCCCATATTAGTACCTTGAACTAGTAATTCAGCTAATTTAGAACTAGTAGTATCCTTTATAGTGTTTATTTGAATACCATACCAAAGCATAGCTTTATCTTTTATACTAGAATCACCAGGAATTTCGCCATAATTAGAATAAGCATCATCAACTTTATCTAAAATATTATTATACATACTATATTCATGGTTTAAGACATTTTTAAAATTTTCATCTTCAGTTTTATCACTTACATACGAAATAGCATCCATCCCCATTTTAACACCTTTACACACTTCTTTTAAAACCTCTAAATTTTTATCCATATAAGACCTCCATTCTGACAATTAAAATTGTCAATAAATTTTTATATTAACAATAGTATTTACATATTTAACAAAAAATATTGATAAAAGAGTAAAATAAATGTTAAAATTAAAACAGGTGAGAAAAGTGGATAATATTTTTACAATAAAAAACATATCAATATATTTACTAGCTATAAATTTGCTAACATTTTTAATTATGTATATGGACAAAAGAAAAGCAAAAAAAATAATTGGAGAATAAAAGAATCTATATTATTTACTTTAGTTTTTTTGGGTGGAGGAATTGGTGGGATAGCTGGAATGTACACATTTAGGCATAAAACAAAAAAAGTAAAATTTATTATTGGCTTTCCGCTAATACTTATTGTAGAGATTATTTGTGTGATAATATTTTGTGTTTTAAGGTACACATAATTATTGTAAATAATTGTAAATTGACTAAAAAGTATAGAATAATTGTTTCATATGTTAATAATTAATATTAAAAAAAAGTTAATTTCAACGTTATTCACAAAGTTATCCACAGTATCCACAGAAAAACAGTAAAATAAAAATAGTGTTACAAAAGAGTTACATAAACAATAAAATTGTAACAATCAAGTTACAATACTGTCACAAAATGGTAATATTATAACAATATTGACTTTTAGTAAGAATTTTGATAAAGTTATAAAAAATGGAGGGAAATAAAATGGTAGATAAAACAATGGATAAAATAGTTAATTTATGTAAAAGTAGAGGATTTGTATATCCAGGTTCAGAAATATATGGAGGACTTGCAAATTCTTGGGATTATGGTCCACTAGGAGCAGAATTAAAGAAAAACATAAAAGATATGTGGTGGAAAAAGTTTATTAATGAATCAAAATATAATGTTGGTATAGATGCATCAATAATTATGAATCCACAAGTATGGGTTACAACAGGGCATGTAGGAGGATTTAGTGATCCACTAATAGATTGTAGAGAATGTAAAACAAGACACAGAGCAGATAAATTAATAGAAGAATGGGAATTTAAAAAAGGAAATGAGATAAGTGGATTAGATGGTTGGAAAAATGAAGAATTAGTTGAATATATTAATAAAAATAATATATTATGTCCTAATTGCGGAAAATCAAACTTTACAGAAATTAGAAAATTTAATTTAATGTTTAAAACATTTATGGGAGTAACAGAAGATTCAAAATCAGAAGTATACTTAAGACCAGAAACTGCTCAACGGAATGTTTGTAAATTTTAAAAATGTACAAAGAACAACAAGAAGAAAAATACCAATGGGAATAGGCCAAATGGGACGTTCATTTAGAAATGAAATAACACCTGGAAATTTTATATTTAGAATTAGAGAATTTGAACAAATGGAATTAGAATTTTTCTGTAAACCAGGAACAGACCTAGAATGGTATGAATATTGGAAAGCGTTTTGTAAAAATTGGTTAATATCAATAGGAATAAAAGAAGAAAATTTGAGAATGAGAGAACATACAAAAGAGGAGCTTTCATTTTACAGCAAAGGAACTACAGATATAGAATATCAATTTCCATTTGGTTGGGGTGAATTATGGGGAATAGCAGATAGAACAGATTATGATTTATCAAGACATATGGAGGCATCTAAAGCTGACTTAACATATTTAGACCCAGAAACAAATGAAAAATACATTCCATATTGTGTAGAACCAGCAGTTGGTGTAGATAGAATATTTTTAACAGTGTTATGTGATGCTTATGATGAAGAAGAAATTGGAGAAGCAGATACAAGAACAGTATTACATTTACATCCATCAATTGCACCATATAAAGTTGCAATATTACCATTATCAAAAAAATTGAGTGATAAGGCAACAGAAATATTTGAAAAAATATCTAAAAAATATATGTGTGAATATGATGAAACAGGAAGTATTGGAAAAAGATATAGAAGACAAGACGAAATAGGAACACCATATTGTATAACAGTAGACTTTGAAACAGAAAATGACAATTCAGTAACAATAAGAGATAGAGATACAATGGAACAGGTAAGAGTAAAAATAGATGAATTAGAAAATTGGCTAAGCAAAAAAATATAATGGAGGTACTATTAATGCCTACCAACTGGACAAAAAATCAATTGCAAGCAATAAATAAAAAAGGAAAAAATATTTTAGTTGCAGCAGCTGCTCGGAAGTGGCAAAACAACAGTGCTTGTAGAAAGAATAGTAAATAAAATAATAAATGAAAAAATAGATATAGATAAATTATTAATAGTAACTTTTACAAACGCGGCAGCATCAGAAATGAGAGAAAAAATATTAGAAGTAATTTATAAAAAAATAGAAGAAGACCCAGAAAATAAAAGCCTTCAAAGACAGGTTGTTTTACTTAATAAAGCAAACATATCTACAATACATTCTTTTTGTTTAGAGATTATAAAAAATTATTTTTATGAAATAGGGTTATCATCAAACTTTAGAATTGGAGATACATCAGAAATAGAATTATTAAAACAAGAGACATTAGAAGAAGTTTTTGAAGACTTATATGAAAAAAACAGTAAAGAATTTATAAATCTTGTAAATGTATATGCAGATTATAGAGATGATGAAACATTAAAAGAATTAGTACTAAAAATATATAATTTTTCTCAAAGTATGCCATTCCCAAATGATTGGATAAATGAAAATGTAGAAAAATTTAATTTAAATAATAAGCTGAATTTAGATTTTGCACAAACATTATGGGGAAAAGAATTATTACAATATTTTAAAGATGAAATTTTTTTATGCATAAGTGAATTAGAAGAAACAAGTAAAATATTAGAACAAGAGTTAGATTTAGAAAAATATTATTCTTTAATAACAGAGGATATATACAAATTAGAAGCTTTAGCAAAAGAAAATAATACTTGGGATGATATATATAATAATTTATCTACTATAAAATTTGAGACATGGCCAAGACAAGCAAAAACAGATTGTGACCTAAAAGAACAATGCAAACAAATAAGAGATAATGTAAAAGATAGGTTAAAAACTTTAACTAAAAAAATATTCATATATTCTTCAAAAGAGGCAAATGAAGATATATATAAAATGTATGAAATATTTAAAGAATTAAATAATGTAATATTAATTTTTAATAAAAAATATGAAGAAAATAAAAAAGAAAAAAACATTATAGATTTTAATGATATAGAACATTTTGCATTAGAAATTTTGGTACAAAAAGATAAAAATGGACAACATATTCCAACAGAAATAGCAAAATTATATAAGCAAAAGTTTGCAGAAATAGCAATAGATGAATATCAAGATAGTAATTTGGTACAAGAATATATTTTAACTACTATATCAAATAATAATAATATATTTATGGTAGGAGATGTAAAACAAAGTATATATAAATTTAGACAAGCTAGACCTGAATTGTTTTTAGAAAAATATAATAATTATATTCTTGCAAATGATGAACAATTTATTTGTACAGATGATACAAAAATACAGCTTTTTAAAAATTTTAGAAGTGCAAGCAATATATTAGATATAACAAATATAATATTTAGCAATATTATGAGTAAAAAATTAGGTGATATTGATTATAACAAACAAGAATACCTAAATTATGGAGCAGTTCAACCAAATGAAGGTATTAATATTGCAGAAAAGGTAGAGCTAAATATAATAGATTTATTAAAAAATGAAACAGAAGAAGATGAAGAAACTGATAAACAGATTTTAGAAAAAAGTGAAATAGAAGCAAAATTTGTGTCAAATAGAATAAAAGATTTAATAAATAGTGATTATTGCATATATGACAAAAAACAGGGATATAGAAAAGTAACTTACAAAGATATTGCAATATTACTTAGAACAACTTCAAATATTTCATCAATTTATGAAAGAGAATTAAACAAATTAGAGCTACCAGTGTTTAGTGATACAAGTTCTAGCTACTTTGAAACTGAAGAAATACAAGTAATTTTGTCTGTTTTAAAGATTATAGATAATCCCAATTCTGATATTCCATTAGTTACAGTATTAAGGTCACAAATAGGTGGATTTACAGATAATGAGCTTGTAGAAATAAGAATTAACTCTACTAATACAAGTTACTATGAAGCATTATGTAAAATAAAAAACAATAATGAAGAATCAAAATTAAAACAAAAAGTTATATGTTTTTTAGATATGCTTTCTCAATGGCAACAAAAACAGGAGTATTTAAGCTTAAATGAGTTAATATGGTATATATATGAGAGCACAAATTATTATGAATTTGTAAATAGTAATCCAAATGGAGAACTTAAAACTGCGAATTTAAAGCTTTTATTTCATAAAGCAAAAGATTATGAAAAAGCAAGTTTTAAAGGATTATATAATTTTATAAATTATATAGATAAAATAAGTAAAACATCAGGAGATATAAGTTCTGCAAAAATAATTGGAGAAAATGAAAATGTAATAAAAATAATGAGTATTCATAAAAGTAAAGGGTTAGAATTTCCTGTAGTATTTTTATGCGGAACTGGAAAACAATTTAATGTTCAAGATTTAAATCAAAGTATATTATTACATCAAGATATGGGGTTCGGTCCAAAAGTTATAGATTATGAAAGAAAGATTGAATATAACACTTTGGCAAAAGAAGCAATAAGAATAAAAGCATTAGATGAAATATTATCAGAAGAAATGAGGCTTTTATATGTTGCATTAACTCGAGCAAAAGAAAAATTAATAATAACAGGATGTGATAAAAATTTAGAAAAATCTTTAAAAGAAAAAGAACTTATGGCTTGTAATTTAAGTACAAATAAATTAAGAATATCAAATATAAGAAAAGCAAAATCATATTTAGATTGGTTAGAATTAGTATATAAAAAAGATGAACAGATTTTAAGTCAAATATTAGATTTTAATTTATATAATAAAAATACAATAATAAAAACATTAGAAAATGAAGATGATAAAAAAAGTGAAAAACAGCCAAATATAACAAATGAAAAAGAATTAGAAAAAATAAATGAAATGCTAAATTGGAAATATAAATATATAGAAAGTACAAAAATAGAAGGAAAATGTTCAGTAACTGATATATCAAAGGGAAAGAAGAAGCGGAATTTTAGAAATTGCAACAAAACCTAAATTTTTGATTGAAACAGATAAATTAAACAATGCAGAGATTGGAACTCTAATGCATTTAATAATGCAAAGATTAAATTTTAGAATAGATAATAATAAACAAACGATAATACAATTAATACAAGACCTTGTAAAGTCAAAAATAATCACTGAAAAGCAGTCTGAATATATTAATATAGAGAAGATTCTAAAATTTACTAAATCAAAAATGTATTATGAAATACAAAATGCAAAACAAATAAATAAAGAGAAACCATTTTACATGTATATTTCAGCAGATGAAATATATCACAACAAAATAGATGAAAAAATATTAGTACAAGGAATTATAGATTTATATTATATCAATAAAAAAGGTGAAATTATATTAGTAGATTATAAAACAGATTATGTTTCAAATAATAATGAGCAAGAGCTAATAGACAAATATAAAACACAATTAAATATATATAAACAGGCATTAGAACAAGCACTAAATAAAAAAGTAAAACAAATATATATTTATTCTATATATTTAAACAAAGAGATATTAATAAAACAGAGTTAATTGATAGCTTAGACGACTTTTCCTTCTTTACAAAAGAACTAAAACATAGTATAATTATTAAAGAAAAATAAGGGGAGAGATAAAACTATGCAAACAATGAAAAAGTTTTTTTTATATTTTATAATGCTTGTTGCTTTATATTTAATAGTGGAATTATTATTATATGTATGTATGAGAGATAATTACAAAAAGGCAACAGATTATGAAACAACAATAAGTGAAACTGAAATATCTATATTTAATACAGAAGATGATTTAACTAAAATGAGTTTATTAGCAGGGGCATTATTAGGAGGATATGCAATATTACCATAAATAAGCTTTAAAAAATTATAATATATGTTAAAAAAATAGCAAAAAATGTTTGCTATTTTTTTCAATCTGTAATATAATTGCAACATAAATGTAACAAATGCGTAATTTAATAAATATACAGAAAGGAAAGATGTATACATGTTTGGTTTTGGACAAGATATAGGTATAGATTTAGGAACAGCAACAGTAATTGCATATGTAAAAGGAAAAGGTATTGTTTTAAGAGAACCTTCTGTTGTTGCTGTAAATAATATTACTAATGAAGTTTTAGCAGTAGGTGGAGAGGCTAGAAGAATGTTAGGTAGGACACCAGGTAATATTGTTGCCACAAGACCATTAAAAGATGGAGTAATATCTGATTATACAGTTACTGAGAAAATGTTAAAATATTTTATAAGCAAAATATGTGGTAAATTTGTATTTGCTCCAAGAATTATGATATGTATACCATCACAAGTAACAGAAGTAGAAAAAAAAGCAGTTATTGATGCTGCATCACAAGCAGGAGCAAGAAGAGTATATTTAATAGAAGAACCGATTGCAGCAGCAATTGGTGCGGGAATTGATATATCCAAGCCTTGTGGTAATATGGTGGTAGATATAGGAGGAGGAACAACAGATCTAGCTGTTATATCATTAGGTGGCTCTGTTGTAAGTACTTCATTAAAAGTGGCAGGAGACAAATTTGATGAAGCAATTGTAAAATATATTAAGAAAAAGCATAATGTTATGATTGGAGAAAGAACAGCTGAAGATTTAAAAATTAATATTGGATGTGTATATCCAAAAATACAAGATGTAGAAATGGATATTAGAGGAAGAGATTTAATAACAGGTTTACCAAAGACAATAAGAATACGTTCAAGTGAAATGATGGAGGCTTTAGCCGAACCAGCTATGTTAATTTTAGATGCAGTACATTCTACACTAGAAAAAACTCCACCTGAACTTGCAGCCGATATTAGTAATAAAGGAATATATATGACTGGTGGAGGATGTTTAGTAAATGGATTAGATAAGCTATTACAAGAACAAACTGGAATAAATGTAATGATAGCAGAAGATGCTATTAGTTGTGTTGCATTAGGAACAGGAAAAGCACTAGATAATTTAGATACATTAGATGGTAAAGTGAAAAAATAGCAAATTAAAGTCAAAGAAAGCGAGCAATAAAGTGGAAGAGGGAGAAATTAAGAAAAGAGTAGCTTTTTATACTTTAGGATGTAAAGTAAACCAATATGAAACAAATGCAATGATAGAACAATTTATTAATAAAGGATATGAAATAGCAAACTTTGATGATATGTCTGATATTTATGTAATAAACACTTGTACTGTTACAAATGTATCTGATAAAAAATCGAGACAAATTATAAGAAGAGTAAAACAAATAAATGAAAATAGCATTTTAGTTGTAACAGGGTGTTATGCACAAGTTGCACAAAAAGAGTTAGAAAAAATTAAGGAAATAGATATAATACTAGGAAATAGTGAAAAAAAAGATGTTGTAGATATAATAGAAAATTATTGCAGGAGTCAAGATACTCGGAAATTTGGAAAAAATTAATGTAAGTAATATAAACTATCAAAAAGAATTTATTGATTTTGGTGTTACTACTTATACAAATAAGACAAGAGCTGTTATTAAAGTACAAGATGGTTGCAATAATTTTTGTTCATATTGTATTATACCATATGCAAAAGGAAGAGTTAGGAGCAGAAAGCTAGAAAATATTATACAAGAAATAGAAAGTATTATAAAAATAGGAATACAAGAAGTAGTAATAACAGGAATACATATTGCATCATACGGTGTGGATTTTACTAATGAAAATATTAGATTAATAAATTTATTAGAAGAAATAAATAAAATAAAAGGCTTAAAAAGAATAAGGATTGGTTCATTAGAGCCAAATATAATAACAGATAAATTTGTGGAAAGACTAAAAAAAGTAGATAAAATATGTAACCATTTTCATTTATCTTTGCAAAGTGGATGTGATGAAACTTTAAAAAGAATGAATAGAAAATATAGTACAAAAGATTTTGACGAAGTAGTAAAAAGATTAAGAAATGCATTTCCAAATGTAGCACTTACAACAGATATTATAGTAGGGTTTCCAGGAGAAACAGAGGAAGAGTTTAAAACAACTTATAGTTATTTAGATAAAATTAAATTTTATAAAATGCATATATTTAAATATTCACCAAGAAAAGGAACAAAAGCGGCAACAATGGTTAATCAAATTGATGGAAAAATTAAAGAACAAAGAAGTCATGAGTTGATAAAATTATCAAATGAAAATGAAAAAGAGTTTTTAGAAAAACAGATAAATAAAGAGGTTCAAGTTCTTTTTGAACAAAAAGAAAAGGAATATTTTAAAGGACATACTAGTGATTACATAACAGTAAAAGTAAAAGGAAAAAATTTGTATAATAAAATAAAAAGTGTAGTAATAAAAAAAGAAGAGAACTTAGAATTATTAGGAGAAACAACTGAAACAGTAATGTAACATAAATGCAACAAAAATGTAATATTTTTTTTAAAAAAAAGTATTGATAAAAAAATGTATTTGTAGTATAAAAAATATAAGGAAATTGTAAATAAAAAAAGATTAAAATTCATTTACAAAAGACAAAAGTATGGTAAGCATATATCATAAGAAGGAGGAAATAAAAAATGGAAGAAAATTCATCAAATCAAGTATCAAATGTAATAGAAAATGAGGTTGTAAAAAATATTGCGGATGTATTAAAAAAATCAAATGATGATACTAATGAAAATAATATTCCAGAATCAACATTTAAAGTAGCAAATACTAATTTACCTGAAAAAACAGGAGTATGGACAAAAGTGAAAAATGTATTATTATATGATATAAAAGTAGAATTAACTCCATATCAACAAAAAGTAGAAGATGAAATAAATGAGCTTTTATACAAAGAAATAACATGGAAAGATTTTAAGAACTTTTTGTTTCAAGAAGTTGCTGTTACATATAAAGGAAAGAAAGTTTTTTAAATATATGTTAAAATGTTTTAAAAGAACACTTGAAAAGTGTTCTTTTTTGTTATAGAATACTTCATGTTGAGGAATAATATAAAAGGTGTTTTATACATCAGAAAGAAGGAGTTTTTATGTCGACAAAAGTAGCCATTAATGGCTTTGGACGTATAGGACGTCTTGCATTCAGACAAATGTTTGGAGTAGAAGGGTATGAAATTGTTGCAATCAATGATTTAACAAGCCCTAGTATGCTGGCTCATTTATTAAAATATGATTCAGCTCAAAAAAGATATGAAAAGGCAGATACAGTAATAGCGGGAGAGAGCTCAATAACAGTAGAGGGAAAGACAATTAAAATTTATGCAGAAAAAGATGCTGCAGAATTACCATGGGGTAAAATTGGGGTTGATGTTGTATTAGAATGTACTGGCTTTTATACAACAAAGGAGAAAGCAGAAGCTCATATTAAAGCAGGAGCTAAAAAGGTTATTATTTCAGCACCAGCTGGAAATGACTTACCAACTATAGTTTATGGAGTTAATGAAAATATATTAACAACAAATGATACAATTATATCTGCAGCATCTTGTACAACAAATTGTTTAGCACCTATGGCAAAGGCATTAAATGATTATGCACAAATTCAATCAGGAATTATGACAACAGTTCATGCATATACGGGAGATCAAATGTTATTAGATGGACCACATAGAAAAGCAGATTTGAGAAGGGCAAGAGCAGCAGCAGTAAATATTGTGCCTAATTCAACAGGAGCTGCAAAAGCAATAG
>JAUNSM010000093.1 GCA_030539215.1 Clostridia bacterium | reverse complement strand
AAAACTATTTTCATTTATAAAAAAATGTTATAAAATAGGCATGAACAAAATAAATATAATATTAAGAGGTAATATGGATAATAAAGATATAAGTGTAAAAAGAATATTAGAGATTTGTAATGGAAAATTAATTTGTGGAAATGAAGATGTAATTGTCAAATCTTATTCTAAAGATACAAGAACTATAAATGATGGAGATATGTATCTTGGCATAAAAGGAGAAACAGTAAATGGCAATAATTTTATAGAACAAGCTTTTAAAAATGGAGCTATTGGTTGTATTACAGATGAAAAGGTATCTCAAGAAATATTAAATAAATATAAGGAAAAAATCATTGTAGAAGTTGATAATACAGTAAAAGCTATTCAGGAACTAGCAAAATATAAAAGGAGTTTATATAATATACCAGTAATAGCAATAACAGGAAGTGTACGGAAAAACTAGTACAAAGGATATGATTGCAAGTGTGTTATCTCAAAAATATAAAGTATTAAAAACAGAAGGAAATCTTAATAATCATATAGGTTTACCATTAACATTATTAAAATTAGAAAATCACACGGCTGTTGTAGTAGAAATGGGAATGAATCATGTTGGAGAAATAAGCTTATTAACTAATATTGCTAAACCAACTGGTTGTGTAATAACAAATATAGGAACATCACATATAGGAAATTTGGGTTCAAGGGAAAATATATTAAAGGCAAAATTGGAAATATTAGAGGGATTAAATAATGATGGATTTATTTTAATAAATAATGATAATGATTTATTAAATGAGTGGGCTAAAAAAGAAAGCATACATAATATATACACATATGGAATAGAAAATCAAAGTATATATATGGCAGAAAATATAAAAGAATTTGGAAATAATAGCGTATTTTACGTTACTGGAACAAGAATTAATGTTCCAGTTGGAGGAAGGCATTTTATATATAATGCAATTTGTGCATTTTCAGTAGGCTATTTGTTATATATAGAAAAAGAAAAAATAAAAAAAGGAATATCAGATTTTAAATTAACAGAAAAAAGAATGGATATTCAAATTATTAAAAATAATATAAAAATTATAAATGACAGTTATAATGCAAGTTATGATTCAATGAAAGCAGCGTTAGAAGTAACAAGAAAAACAGAAGCAAAAAGAAAAATTGCGGTTTTAGGAGACATGTTAGAATTAGGAAAATATTCAAGAGAATTACATGAAAAAGTAGGAGAAGAAGTTGTAAAAAATAAAATTGATATATTAATTACAATCGGAAAACATGCTAAAAACATAGCTACTAGAGCTAAAAAATTAGGGATGAAGGATATATATATATTTGATGATATAGCAACCGGAACCGAATATATAAAAAGAAATATATATTCAGGAGATTTAATTTTATTAAAGGCTTCTAATTTTATGAATTTTAGTAAAATATTAGAGGAATTAAAAAATAATTAAATTAAAAAATAGTATGATTAACAGATAGTGTAAAGTAATCTATGAGAAGAAATAAATGTAGGGGTCGCCGCCCACGGCGACCCTTCGAAAAGAGAGGTAATAAATGAAATTAGAAGAAATACAAAAATATGTAAAAGAACATTTATCAGAAAAAAGATATTATCATAGTATGTGCGTAATGGAACGTTCAGAAGAACTTGCCATAAAATATGGAGCAGATATAGAAAGAGTAAAAAAAATAGGAATAGCACACGATATAGCAAAAGAAATGACAGAACAAGAAAAATTAGAATATGTAAATAAAAATAATATAAAAATAGATGAAACAGAAAAAGAAAATGTAGGCTTATTACATGCAAAAATAGGAAAGGATATTGCTAAAAAACAATTCGGATTTCCTGATTATATGGGACAAGCAATAGAAAATCATACAACAGGGAATAAAAATATGGATATATATTCTAAAATATTATTTATAGCAGACAGAACAAGTAAAGATAGAAATTTTGAGGATATAAAAGAATTGAATAAATTAGTAGATGAAAATATAAATGAGGCGGTATTATATATATTAGATAAAAAAATAGAATTGCAAATAAAGAAAAAAGCAACAATTCATATAAATGGAATAATGGCAAGAAATTATTTATTGAAAAATAAATAAAAAGAGGAGGATTTTACTATGAGATTTATACATATGGCAGATATACATTTAGACACACCATTTTCAGTACTTGCATTAAAAGGAAATTTGTCAGATATTAGAAGACTTGAGCAAAGGGAAGCATTTAAAAAAGCAATTGAATATATAAGCAAAGAAAACATTCCTTTCTTATTTATATCAGGGGATTTATATGAACAAGAATATATAAGAGAAAGCACCATTGAATATATAAATAATTTATTTAAAGAAATACCAAAAACTAAAATTTTTATTTCGCCAGGAAATCATGATCCATTTTTAAATAATTCTTTCTATAATAAATTTAATTGGAATAATAATGTAAAAATATTTAATTCAGAAATAGAAAAAATTGAATTAGAAGAAGTTGATATATATGGATATGGATTTTCTGATTTTTATTGTACAGATTTTAAAATAGAGGAATTAAAAATAAAAAATAAAAATAAAATAAATATATTAATTATTCATGGTTCTTTAGATGCTAGTAAAACATTAGATATGCAATATAATCCAATAAATTCTGTAAAATTAAAACAAATAGGATTTGATTATGTGGCATTAGGGCATATTCATAAAACTAATTATAATAATAATAAAAATAATTTTATATATCCAGGCTCATTAATTTCTTTTGGATTTGATGAACTTGGAGAACATGGAATTTTAGATGTAGAAATAAATAAAAATAAATTAATTAATGAAAAAATAAAAAGCGAGAAAATTAATTTTATTAAATTAGATAATAAAATTTTTGAAGAAAAAAATATAGATATTTCATTAATTAATTCAGAAGAAGAATTAATTGAAAAAATTAATAAAACAAAATTGGAAAGTAATAAATTTTATAAAATAATACTTGAAGGAACAAAAAATATTGAAATAAACATACCTAAATTATGTAAACTTACAACAAGTGAAAATATCTTAAAATTAAAAGATAAAACAGAAGAAAAATATGACATTGAAAGTTTAGCAAATCAAAAAAATCTAAAAGGAATTTTTGTAAAAAAGATGTTACAAAGATTAAAAGATAATTCAGAAGAAAAGGATGAAATAAAAAAAGCTATGGAAATAGGATTAAAATTGTTTGATTAAATATTGGAATAAAGTAAAAACGCCATAAAATTATGCCTGTGGATAACTAATATATAATATGGGAACTAAAGACATTAGAAAACAAGGTATATAAGTAGATTTAGACAAGATAGTTGAGCTAAAGAAGTTATGATTAAATTGAAAACCAGACAAATCAAACACAAGATGGAAACAAAAGGAAATATATAGGAAATAAAAAATGACACAAAAGCAAATCCAGTAAAAACATAAAACAAAAAAGTTTATTAAATCATTTTATAAAAATAGTATAAAAAGGAAAAAGTAATATCTATCAAGCAAAAAATTATGTAAACAAAAAAGAACGTGATTTTTTAAAAAACAATTAGCAAAAATTTCCAAAGAAATAAAATACAAAAATAAGATAATATAAAA
>JAUNSM010000037.1 GCA_030539215.1 Clostridia bacterium | reverse complement strand
ATAATAATGATTTAACATCAGTAAATTTAAAAGCATCAGCAGGAATGTATAATAATTTTGCGAGTATACCATTTTATACAAAAAATAATTATGATAACCTTTCAAATAAATATAATATAGGATGGTATAACGCAGTAACAAAAAATGGAACAAGAGTAGAAGAAAATACAAATGGAGGAAATTTATTCTTAACAGGAAACGCAGATAAAGTAAGAATGTTAACATTGCCAGAAATAAACAAAGAAAGAGGACAAGAAGCACAAAATATAAATTCAACAGGAACAATCAATACAGAACCAGCCCCAGGATTATTTAAATTAAACAATTTACTAAACGCAGGATTAACTGGGTATACCTACAGTTCAGACTGGTACTGGTTGGCCTCTCCGTATTACAGTGAAGCTAGCCGCGTGTATTGTGTGGACTTTAACGGCCTTGTGGGTAGCAGCTATAGCAACACCTTTGGGGTTCGCCCGATAGTTTCTCTGGGCTCTGATATCTCCTATAAAGTAGAGAGAGAGTCAGAAAATGGATTTAGTTATTTAGTATTGAGTGAAGTTTCTGCAGAGTAAAAAGCCCGCCGTGTGGCCTCTAAGTCAGATATTGTATAATATGGTGTGTAAATTCCTAAAAGGAAAGTAATAGCACACCATGTTTTTTTGATGTGCGGAAAGAAGGTAAAAAATGAATAATTTAATTTATTAGAGTTTTCAGTTATGAAAATTTAAGATTTTTGTGATTTGAAAACATACAGCCTGTCTTTAGAATTAGAAAGCCACTATTTAGTAACCATAGTTCAAATTTTTCTTCTGATCAATATTGATTATTTTTATCAATTACTATACAATAAAGAAAAATGGGGGTTAAAATGAAAGTTTCAATTGGACAAGATAGTCATAAATTTGATTTAAAAAACAAAGATGAAAAGCTTATTTTAGGAGGTGTAATTTTTGAGGAAACACCAAAGTTACTAGGTAACAGTGATGCTGATGTTGTTTTGCATTCAATAACAAATGCTATTTCAGGAATAACATGCAAAAATATTTTAGGAGAAATATCTGATAATATGTGTAAAAAAGGTATTACGAATAGTGAAGAATATGTAAAAGAGGCATTAAAATATTTAGATGAAAGAATAATGCATCTTTCAATTTCTATAGAATGTAAAACTCCAAAAATATCACCAAAAATAGAACAAATGAGAGTAAGTATAGCAAAAATATTGAATATAAATGAGAATAATATAGGAATTACTGCGACATCTGGAGAAGGATTAACAGAGTTTGGAAAAGGTAATGGAATTAGTGTAATTTCTATTTTAACTGTGGAGTAGATGAAAAATGGATAAAATATATATAAAAGCAAGAGCAAAAATAAATCTAACTTTAAATGTATTAAATAAAAGAGATGATGGTTATCACAATTTGGAATCAATATTTCAAAAGGTAAATTTATATGATGAATTATATATAGAAAAAATAAAAGAAGATAAATTTAAATTAACAACAAATGTTCAAGAAATCAATAACAATCAAAATATCATATATAAAGCATATATCGAATTAAAAAGTAAATATAATCAAATATCTGGAGTAAGAGTAAAACTAAATAAAAGAATTCCAATGCAAGCTGGTTTAGGAGGAGGAAGTACAGATTGTGCTAGTTTTATATTAGGAATAAACAAACTATTTAAGCTAAATTTGTCAAAACAAGATATGAAAAAAATAGGAGAGAAATTAGGAGCAGATGTAGTACCATGTTTATATAATCAGCCAATTAAAGCAGAAGGCAAAGGAGAAATAATTACTAAAATTGATACTAACTGCAAATACTATATTTTAATAATAAAACCAGAATTTTCATGTAGTACAGCAAAAATGTATCAAAAAATTGATGAAACATATGTAGAACAACAAATAAACACAAACAAAATGATAGAGGCATTAGAAAATAATAATATATACAAAATCTCACAAAATCTATATAATATTTTTGAAGAGGTAATAGAAGAAAGACATATAGTAGATAAAGTTAAATCAGAGCTAATACAAAATGGAGCTATTGGTAGTTTACTATGTGGATCAGGCTCATGTATATTTGGGATTTTTGAAAATAAAAGGCAAGCAAGACAAGCATATAAAGTATTAAAGCAAAAATATAATACATATATTTGTTTTTGCTATAATAGAGGAGAAAATAATGATAGAAAATAAAGAAGTAACAGGAATAATACTAATTGCAGGAAACAGCATAAGATATGGTCAAAATAAAAATAAAAATTTTGAGAAAATAAAAAGTAAATATATATTTCAATATAGTTTAGAGGCATTTCAGGAAAACATATATATAGATAATATTATTTTAGCAATAAAAGGCGATGAAAAAGAATATATAAATAACATTATTAAAAAAATGCCAATATATAAAGAAGTCAAACTAGTACAAGGAGGAAAGAGCAGAAAAGAGTCAGTATATAATTGTATATCAAAAACAGATTCAGATATTGTAATTATTCATGATGGCGCAAGACCATTAATAAAACAAGAATATATAAATAAAAATATTGAAGCTATGAAAAAATATAAAGGTACAAGTATTGCAGTAAAAAGTAAAGATACAATAAAAATAACAAATAATGAGGGGATAGTTATAAAAACAACAGAAAGAAAGAATACATGGCTAATACAAACTCCACAATGTTTTAATAGAATAATACTAAAAAAGGCACATGAAAATTGCAAAGAACAAGATAAAATTACAGATGATTGTATGTTATTAGAAAAAGAAGGTTATGAAATTAAATTAATAGATGGAGACTATTCAAATATTAAATTAACTAATCTGGAAGATTTAAAAATTATAGAAAAATTTTTTTAAAGTAAATTGGAATGTAAATGAAAAAAGGAGTGGCTATGAAAGATTATATAAGAATTATTGGTGGAGGACTAGCAGGGTGTGAGGCTGCTTACCAGATTGCTAAAAGAGGAGTTAATGTTAAACTTTATGAAATGAAACCAAATTTGTTTTCTCCAGCTCATTCTAATAATAATTTAGCAGAGATTGTTTGTAGTAATTCTTTTAAGTCAAATTTGATTACAAATGCTTGTGGATTATTAAAAGAGGAACTAAGAAAATTGGATTCTTTACTTATTAAGTGTGCAGATTTAACTTCAATTCCTGCAGGGCAAGCCTTAGCAGTTGATAGAGAAGCTTTTTCTAAATTAGTGACAAATAAAATTGAAAAGTTAAAAAATGTTGAGATTATAAGAAAAGAATTTGACGAAAATATTGAAAAGGATGATTTTATTACTGTTATTGCAACAGGTCCTTTATCTTCTGATAAAATTCAAAAACAGATTTCTAAATTAACTGGAGAGGATAAGTTGTATTTTTATGATGCTGCTGCTCCAATTGTAGAAAAAGATAGTATAGATATGGATATAGCTTTTTATGGAGATAGATATGGCAAAAAAGGAGATAATAGCTATATTAATTTACCGTTTAATAAAGAAGAGTATAAGGAGTTTTATAATGAGCTTATAAATGCTGAAGTGGTAACATTACATGAGTTTGAAAAAAAAGAAATTTTTGAAGGCTGTATACCAATTGAGGTTATGGCAAAAAGAGGAGAGGATACTATAAGATTTGGCCCATTAAAGCCAGTAGGATTTATAGATTCAAGAACAGGTAATAGACCATATGCAATTGTTCAATTAAGGCAGGATAATAGTGATGGAACTTTATATAATTTGGTAGGTTTTCAAACTAATTTAAAATTTGGAGAGCAAAAAAGAGTTTTTTCAATGATTCCAGGATTAAAAAATGCAAATTTTGTTAAGTATGGAGTCATGCATAGAAATACATATATTAATGCGCCACAATTATTAGATGAAACATATAATTTGAAATCAAATAAAAACATATATTTTGCAGGACAAATTTCTGGAGTAGAGGGGTATGTGGAATCAATTGCATCAGGATTGGTTGCTGGAACAAATGCATATTTAGAGATTAAAAATAAGGATAAAGTAATTTTTCCAGATACTACTATGATAGGGGCATTAACAAAATATATTTCTACAGAAAACAAAAAATTTCAACCAATGAATGCAAATTTTGGAATTTTACCCTCATTAGAAGAAAAGATAAAGGACAAACAAAAGAGATATGAAGAAATGTCTAAAAGAAGTTTAGAAACAATTGCAAATATGAAAGTTTGTAAATTTATATAAATATAAAAATATACAGTCTTTCTCTAAAATTTGAAAACCACTATCTGTAACTGGAATAAACATAACACAAAATTTTTTAAAATGCTAAAACTTGACATATTATGTAAATTGTGCTATAATAATAATACAACTAGGATGTGTTAGATGTAACAATCTAGTTGATTATATAAATACTCTTCTAAAAAACGAAAAGTAATTAAATTGTATCAAGGAGGTTTGAATGGAAGAGAGTAATTAGAAAAGGAGCATTTGTTATTAATAAATGTTCCTTTTCGTTTTTTATTATATAGGAAAAATCGACTTTCGAAGCCTAACTTAGCAAAGTGACTTTCTTAAAATTCGCAATTATTTGGTGTTCTTGGGAAAGGTATTACGTCTCTAATATTTTGCATTCCTGTTAAATACATCATCATTCTTTCAAATCCTAAACCAAAGCCACTATGTCTTGCACTTCCGTATTTTCTTAAATCTAAATACCACCAGTAATCCTTTTCACTCATATTTAGAGATTTAAGTTTATTTTTTAATACCTCTAAATTATCTTCTCTTTGGCTTCCACCAATTATTTCTCCGATTCCGGGCGCTAGTAAATCCATGGCAGCAACGGTTTTTCCATCTGAATTTTGTTTCATATAAAAAGCTTTTATTTCAACAGGGTAATCTGTTACAAAAACAGGTTTTTTAAACAGTACTTCACATAAATATCTTTCATGCTCTGTTTGCAAATCAGAACCCCAATGAACTGGATATTCAAATTTATCGTTGTTTTTTTCTAATTCTTTAATTGCATTAGTATATGTAATTTTTGCAAAGTTTGAAGATAAAACATTATTTAGTTTTTCAAATAATCCTTTGTCTATAAAATTATTGAAGAACTCCATTTCTTCTGGACAAGTATCCATAACATATTTAATTATATATTTTATCATATCTTCTGCTAAAACCATATTATCATTTAAATCAGCAAAACAAACTTCTGGTTCAATCATCCAAAATTCTGAAGCATGTTTTACAGTATTAGAGTTTTCAGATCTAAAGGTAGGACCAAATGTATATACATTTCTAAAAGCAAATGCATAAGTTTCAGCATTTAGCTGACCACTTACAGTAAGGTGAGAAGGTTTACCAAAAAAATCTTTTGAATAATCAACTTGTCCATTTTCTTTTTTAGGCAAATTATTAATATCTAAAGTACTTACATTAAACATTTCACCAGCACCTTCACAATCATTTGAAGTAATTATTGGGGTATGAACATATACAAATCCTCTTTCTTGAAAAAATTTATGTATTGCATAAGATAAAACAGAGCGAACTCTAAAAACAGCATTAAAAGTATTTGTTCTAGGTCTTAAATGAGATATTGTTCTTAAGTATTCAAAAGTGTGTCTCTTTTTTTGAAGAGGATAATCTAAAGCAGCTAAATATTCTAATGTTATTTTACTGGCTTTAATTTCAAATGGTTGTTTTGCATTTTCTGTTTTTATAAATTTACCTACAACCTTTATTGATGAGCTAATAGGTAATTTGCATATTTCAAAAAAGTTATCTAAAGTATTATCAAAAACAATTTGTATGTTTTTAAAAAAGCTACCATCATTTAATTCTATAAAACCAAAAGTTTTAGAATCTCTAATAGTTTTTACCCAACCCTCAACAGTAATTTCTTTATCAACATATTTGTTAATATTTAAAAATAAATCTTTTATAATTTCCATAAAACCTCCATACTAATATGTAAAATTTTTAAAATCTAGTACACAAATTTTTAGTGTATAAGTTATAATAAGTAATATATCACAATTATTTGAGCTGTGCAACAAATTAAATACAATAAATTTTTGTAACAAATTATATTGTAACTTTTTTATTATTATGATAATATATAAGTATATTTTCTGAGGAGTGCAAAAATGAATAATAATAAAGAACTAAGCAAAATAAACAAAAGAGATATAAGGTTTAATGTATTGGCTATTTTATTAATTGCAATATTTTGTTTTTCAATATCACCAATTACACTTCAAAATGATACATTTTATACAATAAAAATAGGAGAACATATTATTCAAAATGGAATAGATATGCGTGATCCATTTTCTTTTCATGATTTAGAATATACATACCCACATTGGGCTTATGATGTTGGGATTTATTTAATATATAATATGGCTGGACAAGTAGGAATTTACATATCTACAATTGTTTTATGTATGGTACTAGGAATTCTAATGTATATAACAAATGTAAAACTAACAAAAAATAAAGTTACTTCATTTATAATAACAATAGGTGCAATATATTTATTAAGAGACTTTATTGCTGCAAGAGCACAATTAGTTACATTTATATTATTTGTATTAACCATTTATTTTATAGAAAGCTTTTTAGAAACTAAGAAAAAACGATATGTAGCTGGTTTAATAATTATACCAATAATTATTTCTAATATACATTTAGCAGTATTTCCATTTTACTTTGTATTATATTTACCATATATAGGAGAATATATGATATATATTTTATCAAATACAAGGATAATAATTAATACAAGTAAAATAAAAGCATTTCATAAAAAATTAAAAAAGGTTCAAAAACAAGAAGAAATAGAATCAATAAAGAGTAAAATTACAAATTTAGAAAACAGATTAAATGTTTTACTTTTAAAGAAAGAAAAAGTACAAAAGAACCCTTATAAAATTAAGATAATAGGAAATGACAATGTAATACCATTAGTTATAATAATGATAATATGCTTGTTTGCAGGACTTTTAACACCACTGGGATTAACTCCATATACATATTTAGTAAAAACAATGCAAGGAAATACAACGCAAAATATTAGTGAGCATTTGCCATTAGTATTAATACAAAATACAAATTTTTTGGCAGTAGTAATTTTATTTATGGCAATACTTATTTTTACAGATACAAAAATTAAATTAAGTGATTTGTTTATGCTAGGCGGTTTATTGTTTCTTACAATTTATTCGAGAAGACAAGAGTCTATGTTTGTTGTAGCAGGTGCATTTATATTAAATAAATTAGTTTGTTCAATGTTTGATAAATATGATCCAGAGGGTTGCAGAAAAATTCAAAATTCAATGACAAGAATAACTGGAATGATAACAACTATATGTTTAGTACTTATAGTAAGTGTTATAAATTATAAATCAAAAGTAGGAGACAAATTTATAGATGAAAAAACTTATCCAGTAATGGCAGCAGATTATATTTTAAACAATTTAGATATTAATAATATAAAATTATACAATGAATATAATTACGGAAGTTATTTGTTATTTAGAGAAATACCAGTGTTTGTGGATTCAAGAGCAGATTTATATTCACCAGAATTTAATGAAGGGGTTACTGTTTTTAATGATTTTTTAGATTTATCGGGAGTAAATAATGATAAAATAGAAGAAACTTTAGATAAATATGAAATAACACATTTAATAATGTACAAAAGTTCTAAATTAAGAATATTTATAAAACAAGATGAACAAAAATATGAACAAATTTATGAAGACGACAATTTTTGTATTTATGAAAGAAAGCAGGTATAATAAAATTAATATAAAAGATAAAATTTTTAAAAATAAAAAAATATTAATAATAATTTTAGTGTTAATTATTTCTATATCAATAGACCAAATAATAAAGGCAATTGTAGTAAATAATTTATATAAATCAAGCACAGATATATTTGAAGGAGTTTTAAGTTTAACATATATAGAAAATACAGGTGGAGCATTTGGAATAGGAAGTAATAGTATTATAATGTTTATAATAGTAAATATAATTGTAATTGCAATAACTGCTAGATTTTTACTATTAAAAAAAGAACACATAAATAACCATATATTAATAAGTTTAGCATTAATATTATCAGGAGGAATAGGAAATTTAATAGATAGAATATTTAGAGGACATGTTATTGACTATATAGATTTTAATGCATTAATAAAGTATCCTGTATTTAATTTTGCAGATATATGTGTTGTTGTAGGGTGTGCAATTATTATAATTTCTATTATATGTAGCACAAGAACAAAGAGTAAAGATTAATTGCTATATAGGGGAATTTAAGTTAATGGAAAAATATAAAATAAAAAAAGAGCAAGAAAATATTAGAATAGATAAATTAATAAATGAATTAGAAGAATCAATATCAAGAACTAGTATTCAAAGAATGATAAATGATGCAAATATATTAGTAAACAATAAAAAAGTAAATGCTTCATATAAAGTAATGTGTGGGGACATTATAACAATAAACAAAGAAGAACCAAAAGAAATAAGTTTATTGCCTCAAAATATGCCATTAGACATTATTTATGAAGATGATGATATATTAATTATTAATAAAGAAAAAGGTATTGTAGTTCATCCAGGTAATGGAAACCCAGACGGTACACTGGCAAATGCAGTAATGGCAAAATGCAAAAATAGTTTATCTGGAATAGGAGGGAAAATTAGACCTGGAATAGTACATAGAATTGATAAAGACACTTCTCGGATTAGTAATAATTGCAAAAAATGATAAATCACATATTAATATAAGTGAACAAATAAAAAATAGACAAGTATTAAAAATTTATGTTGCTTTAGTAAGAGGTGTAATTAAAGAAAATAGTGCAACAATTGATATGCCAATTGCAAGGAGTACTAAAGATAGAAAAAAAATGGCAGTAGACAAAAAAGGCAAACAAGCTTTAACAGAGTTTAAAGTATTACAAAGGTATAAAAAATATACATATATACAATTAACAATAAAAACAGGAAGAACACATCAAATAAGAGTACACATGTCTGAAATTGGTTATCCAATAGTGGGCGATATGGTTTATTCAAATGGAAAAAACTCGTTTAATGTAACAGGACAAATGTTACATGCAAAAATATTGGAATTTAAACATCCAACTACTAACAAAGTAGTAAGATTTGAAGCACCATTACCTAAGTACTTTCAGGATGTGCTTAACATTATTGAATAAAGGAAAAATATTTATGGAAGAAATAAGATTACAAAAATATTTAGCAAATTGTGGAGTTGCATCAAGAAGAAAGTGCGAAGAGTATATTTTACAGGGCAAGGTTAAAGTAAATGGAAAACAAATACTAAAATTAGGAACAAAGGTCATACCTGAAAAAGATGAAATAGAATATAATGGTAACAAAATAATAAATCAAAAAAAAGAATATACATATATATTACTAAATAAACCAATTGATTATGTTACGACAGTAAAAGATCAATTTAATAGAAAGACAGTACTTGATTTAGTTAAAATTAAAAATAAAAGGCTAGTGCCAGTTGGAAGACTTGATATGTATACATCAGGAGCAATAATATTAACAGATGATGGAGATTTTGTCTATAAAGTCACTCATCCAAAACATGAAATTAATAAAACATATAATGTAACATTAGTTGGAAATATAACAAAAGAAGAAATAGAAAAATTAGAAAATGGTATTGATATAGGAGGAGTTACAACAAATAAAGCAAATGTTAAAATACTAAAAATAGATGAAGATAAAAACATAAGTAGACTACAAATTACAATCCACGAGGGAAAAAATAGGCAAATACGAAAAATGTGTGAGGCAATTAACAAAAAAGTATTAAGTTTGCACAGAAGTAAAATAGGAGATATAACAGTAAAAGATTTAGAACTTGGAAATTGGAGATATTTAAAGAAAAATGAAATAGAGAAGTTACTTAAAGAAGTGTAAAATATATTAAAAAGGAGGATTATATATGGTAGAAGATAACCAAATTAAAACAGAAGTATCGCCATTTGCAATAAGAGAAGGGGAAATAAAAACTTTTGATGGAAAAGATCGGATATGTTTCTATGAATCAGATAATACATAAAATAGATATAGGACATATTACAGATATTCATTTTAAAATACTAGAGTTAGTGAATAAATTTGAGTTTATAACATCTAGGCAAATATACCAAATAGTAGTACATAATCAAAAAGATATAATAAAATCACAAGATAAATTAAATAATAAATTAGAGCAATTAGTAAACTCTAAAATTTTAACAAGATATTACTTTAAATCACAAAAAGGAGATTGTATATATAGAATATATTGTCTTGAAAAAATGGGAAAATATTTATTAAATTCTAGAGGTATTGAATGCAAGTGGCAACCTACTGACAATACAAAACCTGTAGAAATGATAAAAAAGAGACTAGCGGGAAATCAAATAATTATAGCATATTTAAGAAAAGTAAAAGCATTTGATGAATATACTGTAAAACCAATAATTATAGCAAAGGAGCTTGGCAAAACATTTAAAGCACAAGCTGGGATAAAACTAACAAAAAACAAAAAATCCATTAATTTTATATTTGAAGTAATAAGAAGAGAAGAAGATTGGGAAAGCAAATTAATAACTAGAATGAAATTATATGTAAACTTTTATAAAAATTTTGTACAGTTTGATTGTGGGTTTGCAATAAAACCACAATTAATATTAGTATGTGAAGATAACAGACATATGGTTGAAACATTAAAAGCAATTGCAACAAACAAATTAGAGATACCAGATGTAAAAATATTATTTACTTCAGACTTAAGGCAAAACAGTACTTTATTAAACAAGTCATTAATAGAATTTAAAATAGATGAACAAACACAAAAATATAAAATGGAGGAAATTGAATTAAAAATATTAGAATAAATAAAAAAGAGAGTTACTAATATTTAGTATACTCTCTTTTTTGTTTACTTATTATCATTTTCAGAAGAATTACCATTTAAGTTAAAACTAATTGCATTTTCATTATCAAAGAAAAATGAGCTATCTGTAGTATCTGTTTGAACAGGGTCAATATCTCCTCTTTCATCTTTTGAAAAGGTCACTTTGTTTGGCTTCCATTTAGGTTCTGAATCTTTCTTATCATCACTTATATTTATAATATATTTATTAAAGTTATAAGTTTTAGACTTATGAGGTGTTTTATATTTGCTTTCCAAGAAGTCAACTGTACCAAAGTTAACAACATTTTTTCCTTTATTATTTTTTATTTTATAAATAACAGCTTTAAATTTAAGACCTTGAATTTTACCAAGCTTCATATGGTCTGTCCAATCCCATGATGGGCCACCTAATTTATCAGAATATTCTCCTTCTTGTTTATCATAACTATAACCAACTTTCCATTCTTTTCTTTTACCAAATTCCTGCATCCACCAATTCATTTCTTCTGGAGTGCTATTACCAAATGTAATTTTTGTTGCCGAATTTGAAAGTAAAGTTTGAGAGAAAGAACTTCCAATTCCGCCAGCTAACCTAGATAAATTTTGTACTGAAAAAATTGTACCTATTCTATATTTTCTGTATATGGTAATAATATCTTCGAAGGAATTATCAGCATAACGGTCAAATTCATCAATATATAAAAAATGTGGAGTTCTTGTTTTTTCAGTTGTTGCTCTAGGAATTTCAACCGAACACATCATTAATGTAAGGAAAAATCTAGTAAATGATTGTTCAACAATTCCTCCAACTTCAAAAGGCCTTGAACAAAACAACACAACAGAACCATTTTCTATAACATCTGTAAAATCAATATTATTATATCTATTGCAGATTATTGCTTTAGCTTCCCCAGAACGTAATAAAACATCTAATTGTGCAGCTGGAAAGTGAATATATCTTTGCATTTCATCATAGCCTTTACAACCTTTATAAAAGAAACGTTTAAAATAATCAATTTGTAATTCATATTCTTTAGCAAGTTCTTCAGATTGTTCTAAATTTTCGCACATCTCTTGTATCAAATCAAAATTTGTAAAACATTTAAGTAGATCTTCTAAATTTGGCATTAATCCGTCATGTAATTTAGGATAAATAAGTTTCATTAATAATACAATATTTTGAATAGCTTGTTGAGACAAGTCATACATATATGCTAATTCAGCAGTATGAGTAGAAGGATTATACAAACTAAATAAAATTCCAGAAATTACAAGCCCACATAAAGCAGGATTTTCAATAATAAATGGATTTAATCCAATAGAACTTTTATCTATAGGATCAATTATATATGAATTAATATTAAAACTGTCAGCGACCTCTTTTATTCTCTTAATATGCTCATAATCTGGGCTTACAACAGTCATGCCTAAATCTTTGTAATATATTTTTCCATCTGATGTAGAATTTGATATCATTTTATTCATATATGCTTTATATATATGTTCTTTTCCTTCTACAGGTGTTAGCATGTTTAAAGTAAAGTTTTTGTTAAGATATTCGTTATCATATGGTTTATTTAAAACAGCAATATTTGTTTTTAGTGCAGTATAACCCATTTCTTTAGAAATTTCTTTAAATAAATATTTTTTTTCCATATCTCTTGCAATCATAGGCTCCATTACCATTGAAGTTTTACCGAGTACCAGAAGGACCTATAATTAAAGTTGGCTGAAATCTTCTAGCTTCTATTAGCTTAACAGATTTTCCAGAACCCCTGTCTTTACAAATCTCTATTTCTAAACTAAGCGGACCAGTTGTGCCATCTGGTGCAGATATATCAAGTCCTTGAAAATCACAAATAGATTCTTGAAAGTTGTTTGGGAAAATAGGATCATTAACAGTTTTATTTAGCCAAAGTATTAATTTATAAAATGTAGTAAGTGGTATATATATTGAAACTGCAGTAAATGCATTTCTTATTAAGTCAGAAAATTCTGTAATTATTATTTCATAATTTGGAAGAGAAAGTATTGCAATCCATGCAATATGATTAAGCCATTGTACTACTGCAGAGATACCAATGATATACAAGCATATGCAATATGTATAAAGAAACGATATTTTTGTATTATCTGATTTACAAAATTTAGATGGGTAAGAAAGTGTAAATGCAAATATAGGACATGCCATTGCTAAAGTATATTTTATTGGTCCCCAATAAGATACTGACATACCTGTAAAAAACAATATTAACATTTCAGATACTCTATCAATTACAACATATGCTGTAAATAAAGTTAAAACATAAGTAAAAAATGTGTTTCTATCAGTTTTTAGTACCTTTAAAAATTTATCTATAAATCTCAATTTAAATCCTCCAATTAATTATTTCATACATATATATTATCCTATAAAAACCTTAAAAAAACAAGTCTTTTTAAGTAAAAAAATAATATACATTATATTATGAAGACAAATTTTAGTTTATACAATTAAAAAATTTTTAGGAGGTAAAAGACATTAAAAACAAAAAAAATGCAATAAATGAAAAAACTGGATTTATGCAAAGTGTAGTAATACTCATGTTTTCACAAGTTATTATAAAAATAGTAGGGTTAATATACAAACTATATCTTACTAACAAAGAAGGGTTTGGAGATAGGGGTAATGCTATATATAGTAGTGCATTTCAAATATATGCAATTCTTTTAACAATTTCTTCAATAGGAGTGCCAAATGCTATTTCTAAATTAGTAGCTAGCAAAGTAGCTATGGGAGATAATAACGGTGCATATAGAATTTTTAAAATTGCATTTGCTTTATTTGGGATATTAGGATTTATTGGTAGTAGCATTTTATTTTTTGGAGCAAAATACATATCAAATCTATATTTACAAATACCAGAAGCAGAAATGACAATACTTGCACTTTCACCATCTATTTTTTTAGTATCAGTTGCATCAGTATTAAAAGGATATTTTAACGGAAGAGAGAATTTATCAATAACAGCAAATTCACAAAGTTTAGAACAAATTTTTAAAACAGTTTTTACAATATTAATAGTAGAACAGATAGCAAAAATATCAAGTAATAGTACAATATTAATGGCTGCAGGGGCTACACTTGCAACAACACTTGCAACATTATTTAGTCTTATATATTTATATAAGTATTTTATAAAAAAGAAGAAACAAGTATGGCAAGAAGTTATTTCTTCAAAAAAACATAAAAAAGATAGTATAATAAAAATTGTAAAAAATATATTAGTAGTATCAATACCAATAGCATTATGTGGGCTTTTTTCAGTTACAACTAAAACTATAGATGCATTAACAATTGTAAGAATTTTAAAAAATTTTATAAGTGAAGAACAAGCTACAATACAATATGGAATATTAAGTGGAAAAGTGGATACTTTAATAACATTACCATTTTCATTTAATATAGCATTTGCTACAGCATTAGTGCCTACAGTTTCAGCTGCAATAGCTACAAATAAAATAAGTATTGCAAAAAGAAGAGTAGAATTTTCTATATTAGTTACTATTTTAATAGGTTTGCCTTGCACAATATGTATGAGTGTATTTGCAAAAGAAATTTTACAATTATTATTTCCTAGAGCTTCAGATGGAGCACAAATGCTTCAAATTGCATCATGGAGTATTATTTTTGTTGTATTAACACAAACAATAAATGGAGCATTACAAGGATTAGGAAAAGTAAATGTGCCAGTAGTTGCATTTGCAACAAGTGCAATAATTAAATTAATATTTAATTTATTACTAATACCAATAAAATCAATAGGAGTAAATGGAGCAATTATATCATCAATATTATGTCACATTGTATCTTTTATAATATGTTTTATAGCACTAAAGAAAAACATGAACATAAAATTTAAAATAAATAAATTTGTGTTTAAGCCAATTATAGCAACACTATTAATGTGCACAATTTCATATCTTTTATATACAAAACTATATAGTAGTATGCCACAAAATATTTTGCTAATATTTTCATTATTAATAGGATTAATAATATATATAATTTCAATAATATTATTAAAAATATTATCTGAAGAAGAAATTTACATGATTCCCTACGGACAAAAGCTGTATAAAACTTTAAAAAAATAAAAACGTAGAACACAGTAATATCAATGAATACGAGAAATCAAAAACCTAAAACCTTACAGAGAAGCATAATTTTAAAAAGAAATAAAATTTAAAAAGAAGGATTTTATCTAAAATTGGCGAATAATCTTAACTAGTAGAAGTAATTCTATGTAAAAAACAAATCTTATAGGAGGTAATTTTAATGAACAAAGCTGAATTAATCGCAGCAATAGCTGCAAAAACAGGAGAAACAAAAAAAGGTGCTGAAGCAACAGTTAATGCATTTGTTAGTACAATAACAGACGCTTTAGTAAAGGGAGACAAAGTTCAATTAGTTGGATTTGGATCTTTTGAAGTAAGAAAAAGAGCAGCTAGAAAAGGAAGAAACCCACAAACTAAAGAAGAAAT
>JAUNSM010000036.1 GCA_030539215.1 Clostridia bacterium | reverse complement strand
GCCAGTGGTACAACCAGAGCCAGTGGTACAGCAAGAACCACAAGTACAAACTCAACCACAACAAATTCAAACAAGTGCTAATAACAACTATAATGAAAAGGTAAAATCAACTAATAACTATTTAAAAAGTATAACAATAGATGAAGAAGGATTAACTCCAGAATTTGATAAATATACAGATGTATATTATATTATTGTGCCATTAACAGTTAATTACATATCAGTAGATGCAATATCAGAAGATGATAATGCAAAAGTATCTGTAAGTGGAAATACAGATTTACAAGAAGGAGAAAATACAATTAATATAACTGTAACAGCAGAGAATGGAAACAAAAGAACATATACAATTAATGTTACAAAAACAAATGATACAGCATTGGTAAATGCAAATTTAAAAGAGTTAACTATTAAAGAGTTTCCTATAGAATTTGATTCAAACAAATATAAATATACAATAGAGATAGGAGAAAAACAGTATAATTTAAATATAACAGCAGTTACAGAAAATGATAAAGCAACAATGGTAATAGAGGGAAATGAAAACTTTAAAAATGGAGAAAATAAAGTTATTATAAGAGTAACAGCTGAAGATGGAACAACACAGAAAGAATATATAATTTATGCAATAAAAGATTTTTCAAAAGTAGAAGTAGAAAAAACTAACAATAATACAAAATTAATAATTATAATAATATGTGGAACGTTATTTTTAATATGTTTAATAACATTTATATGTAAAATAAGAAAAAAATATTAATTACAAAGGAAAGAGGAGAGAAATGGAAGAATTAGATTTAAAGGAATTATTCATAATGTTTTGGAACAAAAAGACAGAAATTATTTTGATTGTACTAATGTTACTTATTGTAGGAGTTGTATATTCATTTGCACTATTGGAGCCTGAATATAGTTCATCAACTACATTAGTTTTAGCAATGACTCAAAATGATAGTACAGACACTTCAATAACTCAAACAGATGTAACATTAAATTCTAAATTAATTTCTACATATAGTGAATTAATAAAAAGTAAATCTGTATTGAGAGAAGTTATAGATAATTTACATATAGAAGGAATAACAGAAGGTAATGTAAGAGGTAATATTTCAGTAAAGGCAGTTACAGATACAGAACTTATAAAGATAACTGTTACAAATGAAGACCCTAATGTTGCAGCCGAAATAGCAAATGAAATAGCAAAAGTATTTAGTAATAAAATTGTTGATATATATAACATAAGTAATGTATATATAGTTGATAGAGCAGAAGCAGATACAAATCCAAGTAATATTAACCATACTAAAGATTTAATAATATTTGCCTTTATAGGAATAGTTATAGCAGTTATTTATGTATTAATTGTAAATATGCTTGATAATACAATAAAAAATGAAGAGGATGTAGAAAAAAGTGTTGGACTATTAGTATTAGGCTCAATACCAGATTATGAAGTAAAAAACAAAAGAGGAGGTAAAAGATAATGAAAAGAGAGGTAATAGCACAAAAAGATCCAAAATCTCCCATAGCAGAAGTTTTTAGGACATTAAGAACAAATATACAATTTATGAATTCTAAAAAGGGATTACAAACATTACTTGTAACATCAACTATGCCAGAAGAAGGTAAAAGCTGGGTTTCTGCAAACCTAGCCACTACTTTTGCACAAGCAGGAAAAAAGACTCTTTTAATTGATGCAGATATGAGAAAAGGAAGAATACATAAAATATTTGGAACAACAAATGTACCAGGATTATCAAATTATTTATCAGGAATAGATGAAGAAGATAATGTAAAAAGTAATATTACAAAACATATAAGACAAACAGAAATAGAAAATTTATATATTATGCCAGCAGGAAATGTTCCACCAAACCCGTCTGAATTATTAGCAGATGATGAAATGATAAGAATGATAGAAGAATTTAAAAAATATTTTGATTTTATAATATTAGATGGAACTCCATGTATATTAGTTACAGATTCTATAATATTATCAAGAATAGTGGATACAACAGTAATAGTTGCTGAACATAAAAAGACTAGAAAAGATAATCTTATAAAAGTAAAAAAAGCTATTGAAAATGTAGGAGGAAAGATTGCAGGAGTAGTTATTAATAAAGTTCCTGTTAATATTTCAAAATATAATTCTTCTTATTATTATAGCTCGAGTAGAAAAGATAGGAATACACGCAAAAGTGAGTATGAAGAATTAGTAAAAGAAGATGTAACACAATATAAAGTAAGAAGTAATTATAATATTTCTAAAAATAAACAAGAAGAGATATTAAAACAATTAAATGATTATTTAGGTAAAGATAAAACAGAATAATAAATGAGGGGAAAAAAATGATTGATGTACATTCTCACATTATTCCAAATGTAGATGATGGAGCTAAAAATATAGAAGAGACATTTAAAATGATTGAAGAAGCAAAAAAAGTAGGATTTACAGATATTATAATGACTCCACACTATTTAGAGAATTATTATAAAAATGATAGTAATGAAATAGTTTTTTGGACTCAAAAATTAACGGAAGTATTAAAGCAAAAGCAAATAGATTTAAAAGTTCATTTTGGAATGGAAATATATATATCAAACAAAATGGAAGAATTATTAAAAAACAAAGCAGTACTAACTTTATGTAATAGTAGATATATATTAATAGAAATGCCATTAAGTTCAAAAATAAATTATTTAGAATATGTTATTTTCGTCATAAAATCATTTAATTTAGTTCCTATAATAGCACATCCAGAGAGATATAAATATATTCAACAGCAGCCTAAATTAATTGAAGAAATTTTAAACGAGGGATGTCTTTTACAATGTAATTATGGTAGCATTTTGGGGTTATATGGAAGAAAAGCTAAGGCAACTATAAAGAGATTTTTAAAAAATGATATAGTAGATTTTTTAGGAAGTGATTGCCATATGAGTAATACAATATATTGTGTTATACCAACAGCTATAAAAAAAATAAAAAAAATAATAGGAAAAGACAAAATAGAAGAATTAACAAATATAAATCCAAGAAAAATATTAGATAATGAAGAATGGTAAATAAAGTGGAGGTTTAAGATGAGAAAAACTAAAATAGTATGTACATTAGGACCAGCAACTGATAATCCAGAAATATTAAAGGAATTAATGAAAGCAGGTATGAATGTTGCCAGAATTAATTTTTCACATGGAAATTATCAAGACCAAGAGCAAAGAATTAATGTTTTTAAGTGGATAAGAGGAGAACTTGGTTTACCAATACCACTTTTATTAGACACTCAAGGGCCAGAAATAAGAATAGGAAAATTTGATAGGCATAAAGTGCTTTTAGAAAACGGAAAATCATTTACATTGCTAAATGAAGATATACTAGGAGATGAAACAAAAGTATCTATAACATATAAAGAATTATATAAAGATGTAGAAATTGGTAAAACTATATTAATAAATGATGGAACTATAGAATTAAAAGTAAAAGAAATATTAAATAAAAATATAATTTGTGAAATTATACAGGGAGGGTATTTAACTAACAGAAAAAGTATAAATATTCCAGACTTAGCATTAAATTTGCCTAGTATAACTCAAAAAGATATAGAAGATATTAAATATGGAATAATTGCAGGATTTGATTATATAGCAGCATCATTTGTAAGAAAACCAGAAGATGTATTAGCAATAAAAGAAGTGTTGATAAAAAATAATGGAGAACATATAAAAGTAATATCTAAAATTGAAAACAGAGAAGGAATAGATAATTTTGATGAAATATTAAATGTGTCAGATGGGATAATGGTGGCAAGAGGAGATTTAGGTGTAGAAATACCTATGGAGGAAGTTCCAATATATCAAAAACAATTCATAAAAAAAACATACAAACAGGGAAAACCAGTAATTACAGCAACACAAATGTTAGAATCTATGATAACAAATTCAAAACCTACTAGAGCAGAAGTAAGTGATATAGCAAATGCAATATATGATGGAAGTGGTAGTATAATGCTATCTCGGAGAAACTGCGACAGGAAAGTATCCTATAGAATGTGTTAAGACTATGAATAAAGTAGCATTAGCAATAGAAAAATCAATAAAATATTGGAAAAGGTTTAAAAACAGAGAATATAATTTAGATAATTTAGATTATAAATTTAATATGAATTATTCTGTTTGTATGTTAGCTGCAAATATTGAGGCTAAGGCTATAATTGCATATACAAATACTGGTGACACATCAAGAATATTATCTAGTTTTGGTCCAGAATGTCCAATATTTGCAATAACAGAAAATGAAATAACGTACAGGCAATTAGGAGTGGCTTGGAATATAACACCTAAACTTTTTGAGCATCAAGAGACTATTGATAAATTAGTATATTTGGCTATAAACACATTAAAAGATGAAGGGTATTTAGAAAAAGGAGATAAAGTAATAATAGCGGGTGGAGCAAAAGTTGCAAAAGATTTATCGGATAAAGAAGCAAACATAAATACTGTGATGGGAGGAATCGTAGAAATATAATTTTTACTAATCAGAAAAAACCAAAGTTTTTTCTGATTTTTTTGCACTTTTTTGCTATGTAGTACATAAAATGTAATATATAGCAAAAAAAGGAGGAAAATATAAATGTATATGAATTATATGCAAAAGGAATCTTGTTGCAACAAATGTTGTAATAACGAAGATTCTGACATCATAGAAGATACTTGTAAATGTGTGCAAAATGAAATGGACATTCAAGATATGTGTGAATGCGGATTTGATGAAGAAGATAATATGTTCCCTACAAATCCAATGCTTGCACAAAGTTATGTACCATGGCAAACAATGGATAAAACATTTACACCTTGTATTGGATTAAAAATGGGAACCATTTTTCCAGAATTGGTAAGTCCATATATGCCAGGTCAATCAATGCAAGAGATTGAGTATATTAAAAAAACAAATGAGATAGGAAAGGGGTGTAACAAATGTTAGATAGCAAAGAATGTAAATGTAAAAATATAAAATGTGAAGAAAATAGAAATAACTGTGAATGTGGTAGAGATATGAGAAGACAAGAAATGATTGATAAGATAAAATGTTTAGATTTTGCAATAATTGAGCTTGCTCTATATTTGGATACACATCCTAATGATCAAAAAGCTTTATGCTTGCATAGAGAGTATACTAAACAAGTAAAAGACTTAAAAGATAAATATCAAAAGGTGTATGGGCCACTTACAATTTATTATCCATGCAACAAATGGAGATGGCTAGAACAGCCATGGGCTGCGTTTAAAACAGGAGAAAAAGTTTCAAATAAAATCTTGCAATAAAAGATTTTTCATGATAAACTTTGAAAGAAGGTAATTAAGGTTAATTTAAAGAAATGTAAGAAAAGAATAAAATTTTAAGGAGAAGGTGTGTTATGTTTAATTATGAACAATATAAAGAGAGTGCTGATTATATAAAAAATAAGATAGGAGAATTAAAACCTAAAACAGCAATAATATTAGGTTCAGGATTAGGGGTTTTAAGTGATGAATTTGAAGAAAAAATAATTATTAAATATAAAGAAATACCTAATTTTCCAATATCAACAGTAGAAGGACATGCAGGGGAATTGATAATAGGAAAATTAAATGGAACACAAATAATTGCTATGAATGGAAGAATTCATTACTATGAGGGATATGATTTAAAAGAAGTTACTTTTCCAATAAGAGTATTTAAATTATTAGGAATTGAGAAATTAATAATAACAAATGCAGCAGGCGGAATAAATACGAATTTTGAAGAAGGAGATTTCATGGTAATAAATGATTATTTAAGTTTTTTTGCAGAATCAGCATTAAGAGGAACAAATTTAAAAGAATTTGGTGAAAGATTTACAGATATGAGTAAAACTTTTGACAAGACGTTAAGTGCCAAATTAAAAGAGATAATAAAAAAACATATAGGTAGAGTACAAGAAGGTGTATATGCATATATGAAAGGGCCTACATTTGAAACACCAGCAGAAATAAGAGCTTTAAGAGTATTAGGAGCAGATGCAGTAGGATTATCAACAGTTCCAGAAGCTATAATTGCACATCATTGCAATATAAAAACTGTTGCAGTATCTTGTGTTACCAATATGGCAGCAGGTGTGCTAGATGAAATATTATCTTATGATGATGTAAAACAAACAGCAGAAAGAGTAAAAATAAAATTTAAAGAAATAATTAAAGAATATGTAAAAGTTATTGAAGAATAAAATACAAGTAAGCAAGATATAGGCTATGAATTTTGTTCTAATAATACTGAACATAATAAAACAAGAGAAAATATAAAATTTTATTAAAACACTTATTTAATTATAAGTGTTTTTTTAGTCACTTTAAAATATGAAGTTCTTATTATGTAAGGAACTTGCATACAATTTTATTAGAGGTGATTTGTTTGAATGAACATTTAGAAGAAATATACACAAAAGATGGAAAAAGTCTATCTGAATTAATTGAAGATTGGATTGATGAAAATAATTTTTTCTTATATTGTAAATATAAAGACAAACAAGCAAAAATTTTTATAGATAAGTAGTTATTTATCACTTAAAAAAGAATGGAGAAGTGTATGTATGAGTTATTAAATAACTATGAAAATTCAGAAAATCAAATAATATGGAAAATAGGTATATATGTAAGATTATCTAGAGAAGATGAGAAAGACGAAAAATATAGTGGAACATCAGAAAGTATTGAAAATCAAATTAATTTCTTAAAACCAATTGTAAATAGAATGAATGGGGTTTTAGTTGATATTTACAAAGATGATGGATATACAGGAACTAATTTTAATAGACCTGATTTTAAAAGATTAATTGCAGATATAGAACAAGGAAAAATTAATTTAGTAATAACAAAAGATTTATCTAGATTAGGCAGAGACTATATAGAAGTAGGTCGTTATTTAGAAAAGTATTTTCCAGAAAATCAAGTTAGATATATAGCAGTAAATGATAATATAGATACTTTTGATTATAATAATACTAACAATGATATGACACCTTTTAGAGCTGTATTTAATGATATGTATGCAAAAGACATTTCAAAAAAAGTACGAACATCTATTATTACAAAAGCTACAATTGGAGAATGCATAAAAGCTTTTCAACCATATGGATATAAAAAGGATAAGGATAATAAAAACAACATTTTAATTGATGAAAATGTGGCAGACAATGTAAGGAAAATATTTGAATTGTATAGGGTAGGATATAGCAAAACACAAATAGCAAGATATTTAAACAACAAAAACGTTATTACGCCTTTAAAATATAAAATAGAAACTACAAATTATTTTAATCCTAATAAAAGTGTAACATATAAATGGAATAATACAATAATAAACAAAATACTAAGAGACCCTATATATGTAGGAGATTTAATACAATTAAAAAATAGAAAAATTAACTATAAAACAAAAAAGATGCAAAAAGTACCAAAAAATATGCAAATAATAATTCAAAATAATCACCAACCTATAGTTGATAGAAAAATATTTAAAACTGTACAAGAAATGTTAGATAAACAAACTAATGAATGGAATTATTCTAATAGAACAAAACATTTATTAACAGGCTTAGTGTTTTGCAAATGTGGTAGTAGAATTACATATAATAAAAATCATGGAAAATATTTTAGATGTGTATGTTTAAATTATAAGAAATATGGTAATAAGTTTTGTTCTAATATTCATTTAAGAGAAGATGAACTGTTAAAACAAGTAGCTAATTCTTTGCACATAAATATAGAAAAGTATTTGAATGTAAAAAAATTATATTTTAAGCGGTGTAGAGAAAACACCTCAAGATAAAAATCACATAACAGAATTGAAAAAGAAGAAAAAAGAAGTAAATAGGATAATTAGCAATTTATATGAAGATAAAATAAATGGAGTTTTATCACAAGATACTTTTATTATTTTACTTAGTAAATATGAAAAAGAAAAGAAAAATTATGATAAAAATTTAAGAAAAGCTAAAATAAAAACTGAAAAAGCTAGTACAGATATTAGTATAGAACAAATGTCAATTATTATGGATGAGCTCTTAAAGTTTGACACAATAACAGAAGAAAATAAAAGTATAGTATTTAAATTGATTGATAAAATAATAATTAATGATAGAAATATAAGTATTAAATATAAATTTAAAATAGCATAAAAATTAAATTTTTTTAAGTTGTAATTCTCCCAACATGAACTGAGGGTGGCCATGGGAAAGGGGGAATTATTAATGTGGACTTATAATAAAGTATTAGAATATCCAATAAATATAAAATGCCCAAACCCTCGTTTAGCAAAATTTATAATATCACAATATCGGAGGACCAGATGGAGAGCTTGCAGCATCACTTAGATATTTATCTCAAAGATTTGGTATGCCAGATCAAAAAGCAAAAGCAATATTAAATGATATTGGGACAGAAGAATTAGCACATTTAGAAATGGTTGGAACAATAGTGCATCAATTAACAGATGGAGTATCAGCAGAAGAATTAGAAAAAGCAGGACTAGGGGCATATTATACTGACCATGGTGTGGGTTTGGAATCTCTCCCAAAAAGAATTTAATAATAAAGATAAAAATTAATTATTTTTAATATAAGAATTATAAAATGATTTAAAATTTCTTTTGCCATGAACGACAAAATGTATGTAAATAGCATTTGAATCTTCAAAAATATCATAAACTATACGATAACTTTTATAAATAACTTCTCTAAAATGCTTGTCCGAAAATTCGGGGACATATCTACCTAAATAAGGAGCATTTTCTAGTTCATATATACGAGAATAAATATTTTCTGAAGTTTCGTTTGCGTATTTAATAGAGTCACTTGATATATATTCGAAAATAGAATCTATATCTTTATGTGCCTCATTAGACATCAAAACTTGCATATTTTTTTCTCATCCTTTCTTTAGATTCTTCAATAGTCATTACTCTACCATTTTTTATATCATCTTGACTTTTTTGTAATTTTGAATGTAAATATAAAGTATAGATAGCATCATCCCAAGTAGTATTATCAGGTAAAGTATTAACTGTTGCAAGAATTTCTTGTTTTTCATTAATCATAATTTTCGCTTCCTTTCTTTAAAATTTTCTAATAATAGTATAACACAAATTATACTATTATACTATAATGATTACAGAAATTATTTCATAATTTTTCTGCATAAGTTATCTGTGACTCACTTTGTTCGAACAGCTAACTTAAAAATTCCAATGAATAATAACATCTTGTGAATTTGTTTTTTTGTTTTTTTCTCCAATTTCAATATAATCTATGAAGCTATTTACAATATCGAAGTTCAGTTCTTTAAAATCTTTAAAGTTATTAATTATTTTTTCTTTTTGCTCTTTAATAAATTTACTGTTTAATTCTTTTTCTTTTAAATTAGATAAATCATTTTTAGATTTTGATAGTTCTTTTTGTTTTGCTGATTTATCTGATAGGAAAGAAGCGTTTAAATCTTCGAATACATCTTCTGGAACTTTTCCATTTACTTTATTTAAGTAAAGTTCTTTAATTGCTTTATTAATGTTTTCCATTTCCTTACTTAAATTTTCTTTTTTCTTTTCAAGATTTTTGAATTTATTTAAATTATTATTTTTTACAAACAAATTATCAGAAATATTGTCAAAATTGTAATAAGCTAAAATTTTTTCTCTAATTTTGTTTGTTACTAGTTCATTTAGATTTTCATACCCAATAGAATGCCTTGTACAAGTTCCGTAAATTTTTTTAGAGCTTTTGCAAGAAAAGTACATATAACCTCTATCATTTTGACATTTATAAAGTTTAGTTCCACAATCTAAACAAACAAGTTTATTAGCAAACAGATGAACTTCACCATTTTTGCATCTTCTAGTTTTGCTTTTGAAAATTTTTTGAACTTTAAAAAATTGCTCTTTAGAAATTATGGGTTCGTGAGTGTTTTTGACAACGATTCTTTTAGAGTTAGGCAAGTTTCTAATTTTTTTAGATTTATAACTTACTTTTTTATTATAACCTTGAACTAAATTCCCAATATACATTTGATTTTTTAAAATTTTGTTTACAGTCGATTCACTCCAATAATTTATATTATGTCCATGATTTTTAAAGTTTTCGCCTTTGCTTTGCTTATATTTAGTAGGAGTTAATATTTGTCTTTCATTTAATATTTCACAAATTTTAACAATTCCATTTCCTTGTTCATACAGGTTAAATATAAACTTTATATTTTCTGCAACTTCATCATCAATTAGTAGCTTGTTTTTATTTTTAGGATTACGTTTATATCCATAACACACAAAAGAGCCAATGTGTAAACCTTGTTTTCGCTTGCTATCAAAAGTCCTTTTTATATTTTCTGATAAATCTTCTAAGTACCATTCATTAACAAGTCCATTTATTTGCCTAGATTTTTTATTACCTTTATCTTCAGTATCAACATGATCTACAAGACTTACAAATCTAATACTCCATTCTATAAATTTATTGTGAAGATATTTTTCTACAATCTCCATATCACGAGTAAATCTGCTTTGAGTTTTACACAAAACAATATCGAATTTGTGTAATTTAGCATCTTTAATTAATTCATTAAATTCAGGTCTTTCACTATCAATACCAGAATAATCCTCATCACAATAAATTTTATAAATATCCCAACTCTTTTCTATTGCATAATTAATTAGCATAGATTTTTGATTTTGGATACTTTCACTTTCATCATTTTCGTGAATTTTATCATCATCTTCACGAGAAAGACGTGCATAAATAGCAACTTTCAATAAGTTTAACCTCCAGAAAAAAATTTAATTAAAGTATTAATAATGTTTTGAACAGATTGTTTCCTTATATTTTCATTAGAATTTTTAAAACATTCTTTTACATTAAAATTAATTTGCTTTTTCATATAAATCCTCTTCACAAATTTTATTCAAAAGGGCATGTACAGTATTCAAAAAATTTTTTTAAAACAAAATTTACAAATTTAATTAAAGTAGAGATAAATAAATTTAAAAAACTAAGAACAAATATGTAATTCATAAAAAACAAACTAACTAGCATATATTATTATATAAATGTTAGGAGGTTTTTTTATGGATTATGAAATTATGATGAATGGAAGTGTAAGAATAGGTGAAGTTGCTCCAGATTTTGAAGCAGAAACTACAATGGGGAATATAAAACTAAACAATTATAAAGGTAAATGGGTAGTACTATTTTCTCACCCAGGAGACTTTACTCCCGTATGCTCTGTAATAGGGAGATAATAAGAAAAGGCTTGAAGTATATGGCTTTTAACTTGCTATTATAAATTTAAATTTTAAGAGGGTTCCTATTTTAGGACACCCTCTTTTTAAATATGTAATAAATTATAAATCTATACATACCTATTATAGAGACTTACTATTTTTAGGGAGAAAACTGCTATGAAATTTGTAAAAACTAAATATAATGATTATATTTATATACAAATATATATAAATAAAGAAGAAATGGAAAAAAAAGAAACCAGAGAAAAGATTAATAGTATGAAAAGTAAAAATAGTAAAATCGCAATTTTTGTTAATGGAAATAATAATTATTTAGAATCATTGGAAAAGATTATTCTTTTAAAAGCGAAAGAAGACAATATCTTGTGATATAATGTTACTTGTATATAAAAATATCAAGTTATTTGTATTTCAAGCTCGAAAGGAGCAAATACATATATGAGAGTTGTAGGATATGCACGACTTTCTCGCGATGAAGATAAAGAAAATTACTCAAGCATAGAAGAACAAAAAAGAATTATAAAAGATTATGCTTGTACTCGTAATTGGAATATCTCTGATGAAGATTTCTATATTGATGACAATGTTTCGGGATATACCTTTAATAGACCTGAATTTTCAAAAATGATGGAAAAAGTAAAGGGAGAAAAAGTAGATGTAGTTATAACAAAAGATTTATCAAGAATTGGCAGAAATAACGGACGAGTTTTAGTTCTAATAGATGAGTTTAAAAATATGCAAAAAAATTTAATAGCTGTCTGTGAAATGGGTGGAACTTATGATGTTTTAAATGATAGAGATGATACTATTGGAATAACAACTTGGTTTAATGAAAGATATGTAAAAGACTGTTCAAGGAAGACTCGTGACCATATGTATTCTAAACAAAAAACAGGAAGACTTATTATGGGCAATTATTATGGTTATGAAAAGATTATTAAAGATGATATACCTATGCTTTATGTAATAGATGAAATAAGACCAGTTATTGAACTTATATTTAAACTATATGTAGAAAATGGAGATGGATTTCAAAAGATTAGTCAAATATTGAATACAAAATACAATTTTCCAACACCTTCAGAATATTACAGAATGAAACATTTAAAACGTGGTAGAATATATAAACATAAAGTTCAGAAATCTTGGACTAAAGATATGGTTAGCAATATTTTAAAGAATGAAATTTATACCGGAACTTTAATAACTCATAAAAAGAGAAGCATAAATATTAGAGGAAAAATTGTAAAACTACCTAAAGAAGAACATTTTATATTTGAAAATCATCATGAGGCAATTATATCAAAAGAAATTTTTAAATTGGCACAAGAACTGAGAGCTAAAAAACATATAAGAAATGCTTCAGGTACAAATAGAAAACAAAACTATTTTTTTTCAGGAATGTGCGTATGTAATGATTGTGGCTCAGGAATGTCTGGGGTAACAATTAAAAGAAAAGTGAATGAAAAAGGATATGAATGTTCAAGATATAGACAATATAGTACAAAAGCTTGTCATTCACATGAAATTAAAGAAAAAGATATTTTAATACATTTAAAAGAATTCTTAAAAGTTACTAAACAAAAATATTTGAAAGAAATAAATAATATAAAAATTGAACTAAAACAAGAAAATAAAAATAACAATAAAACTAAAATACAAAACAAATTAAATATGTTAAATCAAGAATATAAAATGCTAATTAGTCAAAAAATAAAGGAAATAACACTTTGTAATAATTCTATGCAAGAAGAAGTTATTGAAAATACATATAGGGAATTAGAAAAGGAAAAAATGCAAAGTATTGTATGTCTGCAGAAATTAATACAAACTGATAAAAAAAGAGATTTAAAGGAAAAACTTACAAAACTAAAAACCGCATTAGAATATTTTGACGAAGTAATAAAAACAAAAGAACCTAACAGAAAAATGTTATACATTCTAATAAATAATATATACATATATCGAGATAAAACAATTGTATTTGATTTAAAAGTTAATATTGACAAAATACTTGACAAAAAGTAAAAGTTACAATACAATACAAACATAAGTTCTAACAAATAAAAATTATATATAGTAATAGAAGTGATAGATATTAAATATTATGAAAGGATGTGCTTTTATGGAAGAAAAGAAAAATGAAATTGTATTATTTGAGAATCAGGAGGTGAAATTAGAAGTCAATCTGAATGATGAAACGGTGTGGCTTACACAAGAACAAATGGCAGAGTTGTTTGGAAAAGCTAAATCTACAATCAATGAACATATTAAGAATATTTATAAAGAAGGAGAATTAAAAGAAAATGAAACAATTACTAAATTCGGAAATTCCGAATTTGCTGATAAGCCGACCAATTATTATAATCTTGATATGATTATTTCAGTAGGTTATCGCGTAAAATCACAAAATGGTATTGCTTTTAGACGTTGGGCAAATAAAATATTAAAAGATTATATGTTAAAAGGGTATAGCATAAATCAAAAAAGACTAGATTATTTAGAAAAGACAATTAAATTAATAGATATTGCTAATAGAATTGATGATAGATTAGAAAATCAAGATGCAAAAGAAATATTAAAAGTAATAGGCGATTATTCAAAAGCACTAGATTTATTAGATGACTACGATCATAAAACATTAAAGAAAGTTAAAGGTAATAGAGATAATAGAAAAATCCAATACAGAGAATGTATAGAAATTATAAATAAATTAAAATTTAATGAAGAAAGTTCATTATTTGCAGTAGAAAGAGATAAAGGACTAGAATCAATAATAGGAAATCTATATCAAAGCTTTGATGGACAAGACATCTATAATAGTATAGAGGAAAAAGCTTCAAATTTTTTATATTTAATTGTAAAAAATCATGTTTTTACAGATGGAAATAAAAGAATTGCAGCAACTCTATTTATATATTTTTTGAATTTTTATAATATTTTATATAAAAGCGAGAAACAAGTAATAGATAATAACACCTTAACAGCTCTTACATTATTAATAGCTGAATCTAATCCAAAGGAAAAAGAAGTTATTATAGATTTAATAATGAACTTTTTAGAAGTTTAATAACTGATTACATAAACAAATTACACCCAAAGATTCGTACTTTACCCCCGTATGTACAACAGAATTTATTGTATTTTCAAAAGCAAATAAATATTTTGAAAATTTAAATATTTGTTTATTAGGATTAAGTATTGATAGTAATAGTTCACATTTAGCATGGCTTTATGATATTTACTTAAAAACAGGAATTGTAGTTCCATTTCCAGTTATTGCAGATAGAAGTGGAGAAATAGCTAGAAAATATGGGATGATATCAAATAATGTTAGTACAACACAAACTGTAAGAAATGTATTTATAATTGATGACAAAGGAATAATTAGAACAATACTAGTATATCCTATGAGTATTGGAAGGTGTATTCCAGAAATTTTAAGAATTGTAGAGGCATTACAAACTGCTGACTATAATCAGGGTGCAACACCAGCAAATTGGGTTCCAGGAGAGCCAGTTATTATTCCAGCACCAAAAACATATGAAGAATTACAAGAAAGAGTAAGGACTATTAAAAAAAACAAAAATGGAATAAGTTGGTATTTAAGTTTTAAAAATCCAAAAGTTAATGCAGATAAAGAGTCTTTGGACGAAAAATAGTTAAAAATAATATGTATTCAATATTTTAAATAAATATATTTTGTAAAACAGTTAATAATATTAGTATATTAATTTAAAAGGAGGTTTTTATGGATAAAAATCAGTTAATAAACTGTACTGTTTGCAGTTGTGAATTTAACAATGAGAAAACTCAAAAGTGTGAATTAGAAGATATAATAGTTAGACCATGTAAAAATTGCAATAATGGAAATCCTGAAGATGAATCTATGTGTGGAAGCTATAGATGTAATTATGAATAGATTTCTTGATTCAAGTAAAAATTTTTCATAATGGTACTAAAATGTTTTTTGGTACCATTTAATTTTTTTAAGAATGTTGTATTGACATTATTCATATTTAGAAATAAAATAGTAATATAAAATTAAAGGAGGTAATATTATGGCATTAGTAACAACCAAAGAAATGTTTGAAAAATCAATGAAAGAGAATTTTGCAATAGGTGCATTTAATATTAATAACATGGAAATTATACAAGGAATTGTGGATGCAGCTCAAAGTCAAAATTCACCTGTAATTCTTCAAGCATCAAGTAGTGCAATTAAATATGCGAGAATTAAGTATTTAATGAAAATGGTAGAAGCAGCAGTAGAGGAAACAAATATTCCAATCGCAATACATTTAGACCATGGACCTGATTTTGAAACATGCAAAATGTGTATAGACAATGGATTTACTTCAGTAATGATAGATGGCTCTAAATATTCTTTTGAGGAAAACATACAAATAACCAAAAAAGTAGTAGAATATGCACACACAAAAGGTATAGTAGTCGAAGCAGAATTAGGTCAACTAGCAGGAATAGAAGATGATGTAAATATTTCTGAATCAGATGCAAAATATACAAATCCTGAACAAGCCAAAGAATTTGTAGAAAGAACAGGATGCGATTCTTTAGCAATAGCAATAGGAACAAGTCATGGAGCATACAAATTTAAAGGTG
>JAUNSM010000092.1 GCA_030539215.1 Clostridia bacterium | reverse complement strand
TTTTATATATTAAAAAATTAATATCAATTTTGTAATTGCTGTGGTTGCTGGGTTTGCGGGTTGCCGAGGGCGGCAACCCCCTACATTTTTTTGCAATGTTTTTAATTTCAATATATTTGTTGCAATTATTTTATTGTAGGGGCGAACTGTGTTCGCCCGCAGAATTTTTGATGTAATTTATTTTCGGGCGAACGCAGTTCGCCCCTACATTTTGCCGAATTTGCGGTTATGCAAAAATTTGCAATGTTTTTAATTGGGATGTTTTTATATGCGCAAAAAAAGACAGCCTAAAAATGCATGATTTTTAAACTATCTGTATTGTTAATTTTATTTATACAAATATTTTTTTTGTTTTTTAAATTATATCCGCGTATGTGTGTGTTACTCTCCCAATGGTTTTATTGATTGCCATTTTTTTCTCTCCTTTTCTTTGGTTTTTGCAATTTGTGTGATTACGGATCACGAGTCGCCGAGGGCGGCGACACCCTACATTTTTTTGCAATGTGTTTGTTTCTTTTTCTATTTTTATTTTACATGAACATTTTGTTTTTGTAAATAGTTTTTTGAAAAAATTTTTCCTTTTTTCTCAATGAGAAAATAAAGTATCGGATGGAAAAAATTTTTAGAGACAAGCTGTATATTTTTAAGCTACAAAAATCTACAGCCTGTCTCTATTTGCCTATTTTAATTATTAAAAAACATTATCCTGTAACAATTTATTGACAAAACTCTTCATAAAAGGTAAAATTATTACGGAAATACTAATAGGAGGTTTTTTTATGTGGGGAGATATAGCAATTGCATTTTTGCTTGCCTTTATTACAGCATATGTTATTACGCCATATACAATTAGGTTAGCTAAAAAAATTGGTGCACTTGATTTGCCAAAAGATAAAAGAAAAATTCATAAAAATGCAATGCCTAGGCTTGGTGGTTTAGCTGTAATTATAGGTTTTATTGTATCTACTATATATTTACTTATTGTAATGTCAATAGAGCAAACTATTATACTTACTGGACCAGATAATTATTATACTAAATTAATAGGCTTTTTCTTAGGTGGCTTTATTCTTGCGATATTTTGTTTTATTGATGATTGGAAAGGAATTCCTCCATATGTTAAATTAATTGGTCAAATTTTGGCAGCTTTGGTAGTTACTTTTAGTGGAATTAGAATTGACAAAATAAGTTTATCTTATTTTAATACTATTATAAATGATGAAATTATTTCTAGTATAATAACAATAATATGGATTGTAGGCATTACTAATGCAATTAATTTAATAGATGGTTTAGATGGGCTTTCTTCTGGTATATGCCTTATTTCATGCATATCACTGTTAATAATATTTACACTTAATAGTTCTCCGCTTATTGCAATAATACTCATTACGGCTTTAGCTGGTTCACTAGTGGGCTTTCTTCCATATAATTTTAACCCAGCAAAAACCTTTATTGGAGATACTGGTTCTAATTTCTTGGGATATGCTTTATCAATAATATCTATCTTGGGAGTAGCTAAAACTTATACTGCAATTGTTTTAATTGCTCCACTGATTGTTTTTGCTCTTCCTTTGTTTGACACAATTTCTGCAATATTGAGAAGAATTATTAAAACTAAATCATTAAAAGGAGTATTTAAAGCAGATAGAGAACATCTTCATCACAAAATAATGAAAAGAGGCTATACTCAAAAACAAGCAGTATTTATTTTATATGGTATGAGTGCTAGTTTTGGAATGTTTGCTATAATTTTATTAGAAAGTGGTATTTGGAAAGCACTTTCATTTGGATTAATGATTATTGCAATTATTGCAATAGGATATAAAGATATTTTAAAATTAAGAAAAGAAGAGGATATTAAATAATGAAAAAAGTATTATTTATTTCTAGTACTGGTGGGCATTTAAATGAATTAATGCAATTAAAGCCTATTTTTAATAAATACGATTATTATATTATTACAGAAAAAGATAAATCTACAATTAGTTTGAAAAATGAATATAAAAATAGAATATCATATTTATTATATGGAACAAGAAAAAATATTTTTACTTATATATTTAAGTATGTTTTTAATTGTTTTAAAAGTTTATTTTTATATATAAAAATTCATCCAAAATATATTGTTACAACTGGAACTCATACAGCAGTTCCAATTTGCTATATTGGAAAATTATTTGGCTCTAAAATTATTTTTATAGAAACATTTGCTAATAAAAATACTAAAACTCTTTCTGGAAAAATAATTTATCCAATCTCTAATTTATTTATAGTTCAATGGGAAGAAATGTTAAAATTATATCCCAAAGCTATATTAGGAGGTTCAATTTATTAATGATTTTAGTATTGTTAGGTACACAAAATAATAATTTTGATAGGCTCTTAAAAGAAATAGATAATTGCATTAATAATAAAATAATTAATGATAAAGTAATTGTTCAAACAGGATACACTCAATATTCTTCTAATAAAATGGAAATATTAGATTTTATTCCAGTCGAGCAATTTAATAATCTTTTAAAAGAAGCTGATTTAATAATTACACATGGTGGAGTGGGCTCTATAATAACTGCAATTAAACTAAATAAAAAGGTTATTGCTGTTCCTAGACTTCAAAAATATAAAGAACATATAAATAATCATCAAATTCAAATAGTTGAAGCCCTTGATGAATTTGGCTATTTAAAGGGAGTTTTTGATATTAACAATTTAGGAAATACAATTAAAATTATTTCTGAATTTACTCCAAAACAATATATTAGTAATACTGAAAATATTATTAAAATTATAACTAATTATATAGATAATAATTAATAGAGGTAAAGTATGATAAAAGTAAGTATAATTGTTCCTGTTTATAATACCGAAAAATATTTAAGTAAATGTTTGAATTCTTTAGTAAATCAAACATTAACTGACATAGAAATTTTAATAGTTGATGATCGGTTCTACAGATTTATCTTCTAAAATTATAAATGAATTTAATAATAAATATCCAAATAAAATTATATATTTAAAAAAGAAAAATGGTGGCTTAAGTGATGCTAGAAATTACGCTTTACCATATGTTTCTGGACAATATATTGGTTTTGTAGATTCAGATGATTATGTTGAATTAGATATGTTTGAAAAAATGTATAATTTAGCAATTACTGAAACTTTAGATTTAGTAGAGTGTAACTTTATTTGGGAATATCCAAATAAAACAAAATACGATGTTGGACACAAATATTTAAGCTCTAAAGATTTCTTTTTGTTTGGAAGAGTTATGACTTGCAATAAATTATTTAAAACTAGTATTGTAAAAAATAATAATTTGCAATTTCCTTTTAGATTAAGATATGAAGATATAGAATTTTTTTACAAATATATTTCATTTGTAAAAAAATCTAATTTAATAAAAAAACCTTTTTATCATTATATTCAAAGAGAAAATTCGATTATTAATAAACAAAATCAAAAAAATGAAGATGTTTTTAACATTTTAGATAATATTATTAATTTTTATAAATTAAATAATTTATATGATAAATATAAAAGTGAATTAGAATATTTAAATATTAGATTTTTACTTGGTAGTTCTTTTTTGAGAATTATAAAAATAAAAGATAAAAATATTAGAAAAGATTTATTAAATAAAACATTAAATAAATTATATAATGATTTTCCTAATTGGAAAAAAAATAAATATGTAAAAATGCATAAATTAAAAGAAAAA
>JAUNSM010000091.1 GCA_030539215.1 Clostridia bacterium | reverse complement strand
CTAATCGCAAGTTAAAAATCACTTTTTAGGGTGAACTAATTCAAAGTTATTGACAATAAAAATGTTGAAAAAATTGAAAAGAAATGATAATATATACAAAATAATAAAAGGAGGAAAAAAAGTGACGATATTATTAAAAAATGGCAAATTAATAGATTATAAAACAAAAGTAAATGACTTTTTTGATATTCTTATAGAAAATGAAAAAGTAAAAAAAATATCAAAAGAAATAAATACTAAAACAGACAAAATTATTGATTGTACAGACTTATTTATTATACCAGGTATGATAGATATGCATTGTCATTTAAGAGAGCCAGGATTTGAACATAAAGAAACAATAGAAACTGGTTGTAAAAGTGCTATTAAGGGAGGATTTACTACTATTTGTCCAATGCCAAATACAAATCCTACTTGTGATAGTACTTTTATTTTGGAAAAAATACAAAATGAAGCAAAAAGGATAGCATTATGTAATGTGCTTCCATATGCAAGTGTAACTATTGGAGAAAAGGGAGAGGAATTAACAGATTTTAAAGAATTACAAGTTGCAGGAGCAATTGCTTTTTCAGATGATGGAATGCCAGTAGTAAGTAGCAAAATAATGAGAGAAGCAGTTATTAAATCAAATGAATTAGGCACATTTGTAGCATCACATTGTGAAGATAAAGAGCTTGGAAAAGGTGCAATAAATAATGGAAAAGTAGCAGAAAAATTAAATGTACAAGGAGTTTATCCAGAAGCAGAAATATTAATGGCTGCAAGAGAAATAGAAATTGCAGAAATTAATAAAAAACATGTTCATATATGTCATATAAGTACAAAAGAAAGTGTAAATATGATAAGAGATGCCAAAAAAAGAGGAGTAAATGTAACATGTGAGACATGCCCTCATTATTATAGTTTCACAGAAGAGGAAGTTTTAGATTCAGGAGCAAATGCAAAAATGAATCCACCACTTAGAACAAAACAAGATTTAGAAGCAATAATAGAAGGATTAAAAGATGGGACAATTGATAATATAATAACAGACCATGCACCACATTCAGAACAAGAAAAAAGTCAGGAGTTATCAAAGGCACCAAATGGAATAATAGGATTTGAAACATTATTAGCTGCAACTATTACAAACCTTGTTGACAAAGAAGAAATTGATTATTTAGATTTAGTAAAGCTTACAAGTTACAATCCAGCAAAAATATTAGGAATAGAAAAAGGAAGTATAGAAGAAGGAAATAGAGCAGATATTACAATATTTAATCCAAATGAAGAGTACATATATACAAAAGAAGACATAGTATCAAAATCTAAAAATACGCCTTTTATAGGAAAAAAATTAAAAGGAAAAGTATATTACACAATAGTAAATGGAAAAATAATTTATCAAAAGACAGTGTAAAGTAATTTATGAAAAAATGTAGGGGCGAGCATTGCTCGTCCGAAAATAAAAATATTAGGAGGAATTAAAAATGGAAAATGCAATGGACCGATTAATTAAAAAAGTAAAAGAAACAGGTAATCCTACAGTTATGGGGTTAGATCCAAGGTATGATATGATACCAGAAAGTATCAAATCAAAATATTCAGAAGATATTACAGGAGCATGCAAGGCAATAGTAGAATTTAACAAATGTTTAATAGATAGTGTATGTGATATAGTACCAGCAGTAAAACCACAAATAGCTTTTTATGAAATGTTTGGAGTAGAAGGTATAAAAGCTTTTGAGGAAACCTCTAAATATGCTAAAGAAAAAGGAATGATTGTAATTGCTGATATAAAAAGAGGCGATATTGGCTCAACAGCAGAAGGATATTCAAATGCATTTATAGGAAAAACACCAGTAGGAGACCAAAAAATCTCAATATATGATGTTGATTTTATAACAGTAAATCCATATTTAGGGATTGACGGAGTAAAACCATTTATAAATGATTGTAAAGAATATGGTAAAGGAATATTTATTTTAGTTAAAACATCAAATAAATCATCAGGAGAATTGCAAGATTTAAAATTAGAAAATGGAAAAACGATATACGAAAAAGTAGCAGAGTTAGTAAATACATGGGGAAAAGACTTAGTAGGAGAATATGGATATAGTAGTGTCGGAGCAGTAGTTGGAGCAACATATCCTATTCAAATAGAAGAGTTAAGAGAAATTATGCCTAATACATATTTTTTAATTCCAGGATATGGTGCACAGCGGAGGGAAAGCAGAAGATATAGCTTTAGGGTTTAAAGATGGAATAGGTGGAATTGTAAATGCTTCAAGAAGTTTAATGGCTGCATATAAACTAGATAGATGGAAAGAAGTTTATACGGCAGAGCAATTTAAAGAAGCAACAAGAGCAGAAGCAATTCGCATGAGAGATGAATTAGTGAATTCAATAAAAAAATTATAATTAAAGTAGTAGGGGGCAGGCTGTATGTTTTTAAGCCTAAAAATTTAAAAACCATTATCTAGTAACAAATTTAGTATTAAATATTGATAATGAATTGACTTTTTTAACAAAAAATTATAAAATAACTGTATTAATAAATACAGTTATTTTGTATTGAGGAGGAAATAATTAATGGGAGAAGTAATAGTTATAACATCAGGAAAAGGTGGAGTAGGAAAAACTACTACAACAGCAAATTTAGGGTCAAGTCTTGCGGAAGCAGGGAAAAAGGTAGTATTAGTAGATACAGATATTGGCTTAAGAAATTTAGATGTTGTTATGGGATTAGAAAATAGAATTGTATATGATATTGTAGATGTTATAGAAGAAAAATGTAAATTGAGACAAGCATTAATAAAAGACAAACGTTTTGAAGAACTCTTTTTACTTCCAGCAGCTCAAACAAGAGATAAAACAGCTATAAATGAAGAACAAATGATAGAACTAACCAAAAAATTAAAAGAAGATTTTGATTATATATTAATTGATTGCCCAGCAGGAATTGAACAAGGATTTAAAAATGCAATAGCTGGGGCTGATAGAGCAATAGTTGTAACAACTGCAGAAATATCCGCAATTAGAGATGCTGATAGAATTATTGGATTATTAGAAAGCTCAGAAATAAGAAACCCAGAGTTAATTGTAAACAGGTTAAGACCAGCAATGGTTAAAAAAGGTGAGATGATGGAGGTAGAAGATATTGTAAATTTATTATCTGTTGATTTAATTGGTGTGGTTCCAGATGATGAATATATAATAACACAAACAAATAAAGGAGAGCCTGTAATAAAGAATAAAAAAGCTCCATCAGGTAAAGCATATATAGAGATTTCCAGAAGATTACTAGGAGAAAGTATAGAAGTTACAATACCAGGAAGAGAACAAGGACTTTGGGCAAAGATAAAAAGTTGGTTTAAGAGATAATATTACAATAAAGTTAAAGGGCTTTAAGAAAGGAAAAGAAAATGTTTGAAAATATTGCGAAATTTTTTAAAAAATTAATAAAATCAGAAGCAAAAGAAGTACCTAGTAAGGATACTGCAAAAGAAAGATTACATTTGGTATTAATGCAGGATAGAGCAAACGTTTCTGCAGACTTTTTAGAACTAATGAAACAGGAAATTATTGAAGTTATAAAAAAATATATAGAAGTAGAAGAAGCTGCAATAGATGTTAGACTTACAAATGAAGTAGGAGAAGACGGAAAACAAGGTGCACCATCTCTTTATGCTAATATACCAATTTTAAGTATAAAAAATAATATAAAAAATGAAGAAGACAAAAAGGAAGCGGATAAAAAGGA
>JAUNSM010000035.1 GCA_030539215.1 Clostridia bacterium | reverse complement strand
TACAGCTGTATTGTAGCCTTTTTATCTTCAAAAAAGTGTCAAATTCAGGATTTTACATGAACATTTTGTTTTTGTAAATAGTTTTTTGCAAAAAATTTTCCCTTTTTTCTCAAAGGGAAAATAAAGTATCGGATGGAAAAAAATTTTAGAGACAGACTGTATATTTTTAAGCCACAAAAATCTTACTATTAAATAAAGAATACATCTTCTTTATTTAATCATCGTAATGACCTTTACATTGAATTATTATAATTTGTTCATTTTCAATTTTATAAATCAACCTATTTACATCATCAATTCTTCTACTCCAAAAACTACTTAAATTGTTTTTTAGCGGTTCCGGTTTTCCCATTCCGAATAAATCCATTTCGTTGAATATCTGTTAATAATAAATTTATTTTTTTGAGTGTTTTCTTATCTTGAATTTGCCAATAACAGTATTCTTCCCAAGCTGTATTTGTAAAAGATATTTTATTCATCTTCCATCTCCTCTAACTCTTCTAATGTTTTTTCAATTATTTTTCCCTCTTCTAATTGTTTTACAGATTCTTGTATAGCCTTTATGTTAGATTCAGAAAAAAATGGGTCTAGCGAAACTTCAAATGGTATTCTTTTTTCTCTACACATTTTTCTAGCAAATATATTAAAAGCAGCACTCATTGTAATTCCTAATTCTTTACAAGTTTGCTCCATATTTTTTTTAACATCTTCATCAATACGAAGATTTATTAATGTTTGTGCCATAAAAATCACCTCTTTCTATATAAATGATAGCATATTGTAAATACATTGTCAAGACATTGTATTTATAATATTGTATGCAAAAAAAAATTTTTTATTCAAAATATAAATATTTTAATCTAACATTATCCTTTCTCTATTAATTTTATTTATACGTTTCATCTCTTAATATTTGACACCTTTTGTTTGGTTTATTTCTGTTGCTTTTTTTATAAATATTTTTCTGTTTTTTTATTTCATATTTGTTAAATGCCTAAAATTTGATGCATTTTTTCCAAAATTTAGAGTCCATTTTTTATCTATTGGACTCTATTTTTCTCTTTCAATTTATTGAGTTTACTGACATTCATAAAAAGTGTTGGGTATTAAACGATCAATAATTATCTCTTTTAAATTTTATTATTTATATAAATATAATTGTGGATTTTGTGCTGTTCCATTTAATCTTATTTCTAAATGTAAATGTGGTCCTGTAGAATTTCCTGTAGATCCAACTGCTGCTATTGCTTCTCCCTGTGCTACAGTTTGCCCTTCTTTTACATATAATTGACTACAATGTGCATAAACTGTTTCTACTCCATTTCCATGGCTGATTTTTATAAAATATCCTAATCCTCCGCCGTTGCTTCCTGAAAATGTTACAGTTCCTGCTGCAGCTGCTGCTATTGTAGTTCCTGTTGGTGCTGCAATGTCTAATCCTGTATGTGTGTTTCCCCATCTTTCTCCATACCTAGATGTTATTGTTCCATAAACTGGTTTAATTAACCCTATCCCTAGTACTTCTGAAGATGGTGTTTCTGTACTTATTATTTTTTCTCCTCTATATGCTGAATATGCAGATGTTGATGCAATTACTACTTTTGGTTTTACATATAGTTCTGAAATTACAGCTTCTGTATCAGAAAACTCCTTAAGTTCAGTTGAATGTATTTGAGTATATGCTATATCATTAATATTAGTACTTTTCTTTTCTTTTAATTTGTTAATTATGTCTTCTGCTTCTTCTTTTGTTGAAACATAATATTTTTCTGCTGTGTCTTCAACTATAGCATAATATTTATAATATACTGTACCTTGATTTTTAACTAATTCAAATATTTCATCATCATTAGTTTTGTTTTCTTTTTTTAATAAACATAATGAATATTCTGGCAAACTTTGCACATCTATAAATGCAATGTTTGTTCCGTTTCCATTTTCAATATATTCATTTATTCTGTTTTGTAATTTACTTTTATTTGTTGTATATCCTATGAATTCTCCATTTAAACTAACACTATACATAGGTTTATATACTAATGATATAATTCCTATAATAATAATTGTTGCTATCATTACTAAAAATATAAATTTTAAAGTGCTTCTTACATGTACAAAAATATTTTTTATATTTCTTAAAATTTTAAACACTCCTATCTTATTGATTTTTACTATTTTTAAAAATCTCCTTATATATTTTACCTTATTTACAAAATTTTGGCAATTTTAATAATCCTTTGTTTACTCCTTTTGTTCTTGCAATACTTTTATTTCCTCCTTTTTACTCTTTGTTTCTCCTTATTTCTTTTTATTATTGTTGTATGAACTAATTAATTGCAACAAAAAAAGTTAGAAGCCTTTTCTAACTTCTAACTTCTAGCCTCTAGCCTCTAACTTCTAACTTCTAGTTATTGATTTCGTTTTTAACTTTATTTATTTCTGTTTGTGGTGCTTCAGATGCTGGGTTGTAATATCCTTTTGTTTGAGCAACTTTGAATAGTTCATATTGAAATGATTCGTCATTATTTCTTATTTGTTGTATTGTTTGTCTTAATTGCATATTTTCTGCTTCTGAAATAACTCCTTGGTAAGTTGTAAGTTCTGCTTTTACACTTTCTAATATGTCATTGACCATATACTTTTCTTCCATTTTTCCCCTCCTAATTTAAAAATGTTAATAATTTTTGTTTAGTATTTAAAGAATCTTGTGCAGCTTTTGTAAACATTTGCTTAATTTGTGGGTCTACACATTGTGATGCATAGGTGTCTAATTTTTGGTATGAAGTATCATGTGCACCTATTAAATGTCTCAAATTCTGCAATTCTACTTGATTTAAAGTAGCCATTTTCATCATCCTTTCGTTCATAATATTTAACAAGTATATTATTTACATTTTTTCTAGTTTTATACAGAATGGAAAAATTTAAGCTATATCTAAATTTGCAAATTTAGCCATTAGGCGTTTATGTCCTGATTTTTCAAAGTTAATGTCTAGTTTTAAATCATCTCCTTCTTGTTCTACAGAGTTTATTACTCCTTCTCCAAATTTTTTATGATATACCGTTACTCCTGCTTTATATTTGCTTAAGTCTATGTTTAGTTCTTCTTTAGTTCTATTTATAGAATTTAAAAAACTTTCTGCTGTTTTAAATGCAAAGTTTGGTTCTTTAGGTGAAAATTTATCATTAAATGCTTTTGTTTTTATTTTTCTAACTTTTCCATATTCCCAATCATATGTAATTTCTTTTTGTTTGTTTTCAGTGCTTCGGTTTATATTTTCATATCCATTTAATAATTCTTTTGGTATTTCTTCTATAAATCTGGATATTTTATTACATGATGTTGCCCCAAATATTGTTCTTTGTTTTGCACATGTTAAGTATAATAATTCTTCTGCTCTAGTTAACCCTACATAACAAAGCCTTCGTTCTTCTTCTAATTCTTTTTGTTCTGCTATTGATTTATAACTTGGAAAAATTCCTTCCTCCATTCCTACTAAAAATACAACTGGAAATTCTAATCCTTTTGCACTATGTAATGTCATTAATGTTACTGTTTCTTCTGTTTCTTCTAAATTATCTACATCACTTGTAAGTGTTATACTTTCTAAAAATTCTTCTAAATTATTTTCTGCTGCTTCTTGTTCAAATTCAATTGCTACTGTTAAAAATTCTTCCAAATTTTCTATTCTGTTTTCAGCTTGTGTTGTGTTTTCTACTTCTAATGCTTTTGTATACCCTGTTTTGTTTAAAATTTGTTTTACAAGTTGTTCTATAGATAAATTGTCTTTTTCACTTTTTAAATATTCTATAATTTCTATAAATTCTCTGGAATTTACGAACACTTTATTTAGCCCAAATTCTTCTGCTCTTTTTATTACATCATACATAGAAATTTCATTTATTGTAGCTATGTTTTCTATTTTCTCTAAACTTGTCTTTCCTATACCTCTTTTAGGTTCATTAATTATTCTTTGCAAACTTAAGTTGTCTGATGTGTTTTGTATTAATCTTAAATATGCTATTATATCTTTTATTTCTTTTCTCTCGTAAAATTTATGTCCTCCTATAATTTTATATGGTATGCCTTCTCTTACTAGTATTTCTTCTATGCTACGTGATTGTGTATTCATTCTGTAAAGAATCGCAAAATCAGAATATTTGTAATATTCTTCTCTTTTTAAGTGTTCAATTTCGTTTGCAATATACGCCGCTTCATCATATTCATTGTCACTAACATATATAGTTGGTAAATGCCCCTCTTCTTTTTCTGTCCATAATTTTTTTTCATATTTTTTTGAATTGTTTTTTATAATTGAATTTGCAGCTTGCAAAATATTTTTAGTCGACCTATAATTTTGTTCTAATTTGATTATTTTTGTTCCTGGAAAATCTTTTTCAAAGTTTAAAATATTAGAAATATCAGCTCCTCTAAATGAATATATTCCTTGGTCATTATCTCCTACAACAGTTATATTTCCATGTCTTGCTGCAAGAAGTGTTATTAATGTAAATTGTGCTTTATTTGTGTCTTGGTATTCATCCACTAAAACATATTTAAACTTATCTGAATAATATTCTAATATATCTGGGTTTTCTGTTAATATAGTTATTGTAAAATTTATTATATCATCAAAATCTATTGCATTGTTTTCTTTTAGCTTCTTTTGATACATCGAATATATTTCTGCTATTTTTTGCTTTCTGTATTCTCCATTTGCTCTAGCTAAATATTGTGATGGTGTAAGCATTTCATTTTTGCTATTACTTATTTCTGATAATACACTTCTATCTGTAAACATTTTATCATCTATATTTAATTCTCTTAAGCATTGCTTAACTAATGTTTTTTGATCTCCAGTATCAAATATAATAAATGAAGATTCATATCCAATTCTATCTATATATCTTCTTAAAATTCTCACACAAATAGAGTGGAAAGTTCCAATCCACATTTCTTTAGAAATATCTCCAACTAAATTTCCAATCCTTGTTTTCATTTCATTTGCTGCTTTATTTGTAAATGTTATTGCTAAAATTTGCCATGGTTTTATGCCTTTTTCTCCTATTAAATACGCTATTTTGTGTGTTAACACTTTTGTTTTTCCGAGAGCCAGCTCCTGCAATTATAAGATTTGGTCCTTCTGTATTTTTTACTGCTTCATATTGTTTGTCATTTAGTCCTTCTAGTATGTTCATTTGTTACCTCCATATTAGTATTATAAATTTTCTATTATTTTATCTAAACACTTTTCTATTTCTTTTGCACAATTTCTATATGTTTGTATTGCATATCCCCAAGGGTCTTTTATATCTAAATCGTTTTGAGGATATCCAGCATATTCTTTTATTGTAAATATCTTGTTTTTTAATTGTGGATACATTGTAACAACATTATTTTTATGTGCTGTTGTTGCACAAAGTATTATATCCATATTTTTAATATCTGAATTTTTTATATTTGTTGCCCTATGTGATTTTAAATTTATTTCATATTCCTCCATTGTTTCTATTGCCTCTTTTGTAGGTATATCACCATTCTGAGCAAATATACCACATGAATATATTTCTGCATTTTTATTCTGTTCCTTTAGTTTTTTTATAATCATTTGATGTGCCATTGCACTTCTACATATGTTTCCTGTACATATAAACATTATTTTTTTCAATTTTATTCCTCCTAGCTATATTACTTCTAAAACAACTCTTTCTTTTTCTAATTTTATTTCTGAAATTTTATATGTGTTTATTAACTGTTTTGAAGCTTCTTCTCCTTTTTGTTTATCATTTGAATGAATATATGCAAGTACTTCCCCTTTTGATACTTTGTCTGTTATTTTTTTATTTAAAATAATACCAACTGCTTTGTCTATAATATCTTCTTTTTTTGTTCTTCCAGCTCCTAAACTTACTGATATCTTTCCTATTTCTTCAGCATTTATTTCTGATACATATCCATCTTCTTTTGAAATTACTGGAATAATATATTTTGCTTTTTCAAATTTTTTTATATCTTTTATATATTCTATATCTCCATTTTGATTTTTTACTAATTCTAAAAATTTGTTATATGCTTTTCCATTTTGTATATTTTCTAAAATCATCTTTCTATTCTCTTCTAGATTGTTTCCTTTATCTGCAAGTTTTATTATATAACTACCCATTACGGTTATTATTTCTTTTATATCTTGTGGAATATCTCCTTTTAAACATTGTATTGCTTCAATTATTTCTAATGTATTTCCTATTGAGTGTCCTAAAGGCTCATTCATATTTGTAAGTATACATATTGTTTCCATTTTTGCAAGTTTTCCTATTGATTTCATTATTTTAGACAATTTGATTGCATCCTCTTTATTTTTCATAAAGGCTCCGCTTCCACATGTTACATCTAATACAAGCTTATTTGCTCCTGATGCTATTTTTTTACTCATTATACTAGATGCAATTAATGGCATACTATCCATGCAATTTATAGCATCTCTTATTGCATATATTTTTTTGTCTGCTGGAGTTAAATTTGATGTTTGAGTAATTAAACTAATTCCAACTTTTTTTACATTATTTATTAATTCTTTAGTAGTAATGTTTGTTCTATATCCTGGAATAGCTTCTAATTTATCTGCTGTACCTCCTGTAAAACCTAATCCTCTTCCAGACATTTTGACAACTGGTATTCCAAGCGATGCAATTATAGGCATTAGTATAATTGTTATTTTATCACCTACTCCTCCTGTTGAATGCTTATCTACTATTGTATTTGATATTTCAGATAAGTCTAGTATTTTACCTGAATTTGCCATTTCTAAAGCAAAACTTGTGGTTTCTTTTCTACTCATTCCATTTATATAAATAGCCATAATTAATGCTGCAGCTTGATAATCTGTAATATTTCCTTTTGTATATTCTGATACAAAATATCTAATTTCTTCTTCATTTAATTTTTTATTATCTCTTTTTTTAGCTATAATTTCTTGTATATTCATTTTTAGCCTCCAATTTTTATATAAAATTTTTTACAAAAGTTTTTCTATGTAAATCACAAATTCCATGTTCTTTTATTGCTTGAATATGCATAGCCGTTCCATATCCTTTATGTTTTTTAAATCCATATTCAGGATATACTTCATCATATTCCCTCATTATTCTATCCCTTGTTACTTTGGCTATAATTGAAGCTGCTGAAACGCTATATATTTTAGCATCTCCTTTTATTACAGATATATATGGTATTCCTTTTGTGTCAATTTTGTCTAATGCATCAACTAATATAATATCTGGTTTTACATTTAATTTATCAATTGCTATTGTTAGCGCTTTTTTTGTTGCATTTAATATGTTTATTTTGTCTATTTCTTCTTGCTCAACTATTCCTACACTAAAATCAATTGCCTCTTCTTTTATCTTTTGATATAAGATTTCCCTTTTTGTTTCAGATATTTTTTTAGAATCATTAATATATTCTATAAATGATTCTGGGTTCATTATAACGCACCCAACAACAACAGGACCAGCCAATGGTCCCCTTCCTGCTTCATCAATACCTGCTATATATTTTATTTTATTATCATATAATTTGCTTTCAAATTCTTTTAATTTTTTTAATCTTTCTGTTTCTTTTTCCTTCATAATTTTCCCCTATAATTCTTGTAATTCCTCTAAACTATATTTGTTTTCAACCCCTTTTGAATAATATACTTCACAAGAAGTTGTATCTTGTAAATTATAATATACAATATAAAAACTTGATTGATTTACTTTTATAGTGTTTAATCCTTTATTATTTAAATCCTGCTGTGTCCATATATATAATTTGCTAATATCTAATTCAGCTTCAAAAACTTGTTTTAATTGTATTGGAATTGTATAATTGCTTTGTTGAATACCTTGTTGTGGGTCTTCATCTAATGGAGTACCAGTTAAGCTCTCTATATCTTTAAAATTATATTGTTCTGCTTCTATTTTTGCTTTTGTTTTTATGGATATCATATCTGTTTTTACATCTTCAAGTTTTGCTGTATCAACTGCATCTTTACCATATTGTATTGCCCCTCCTATTAATAATAACATTATTATTATAGTTATAATTAAAACAATTATCGTAATTCCATTATCTTTATTTAATTTCATATTTTCACTCCTCCTAAGATTATATTCATTATATTATATGTAAAAATCTATTTCAATAGAATTTTACATATAATATAAGAATTGATTATTAGATAATGGTTTTTAAATTTAGAGAAAGACTGTATATTTTTAAGCTTAAAAACATACAGCCTTTCTTTATTTTCTAGTTTAATTATTAAAACAATAACAACATTTTATAAACATTTTATATTTCTCTTGAATTTTTTTTTAATTTAGCTTATTATTTATATATATTATATTATTTTAGGAGGTAGTCTTTATGAATGATAATAATGACTTTTATAAAAAATTTGATAATTCTAATGTAGGTAAATTTAAAACTAATGTTTTTTTACCGTTTATTTCTGGAGTTTTAGGTACAACCCTTGTCTTAGGTTTATCTTTTGGAATACCTGGTATTAGAAACTCTTTAATTTCTTCTAATTTAAATATTAACTCTAATACATCCACTCCAGACAGTGTTCAAACTTCTAATTCAGGAACTGTAGATTATATTTCACTTAATAATTACTCTGATACTGCTACATATGCAGCAAATAAAGTTTTACCCTCTATTGTTGGTATAACAGTTGAATATACTGTAACTTCAAATTTTATACAAGGCATGTCACAAATTGCTACAGCTAAAGGGTCTGGCATTATAATAAGTTCAGATGGATATATTTTAACAAATAACCATATTATAAATTCTGCAGATTCATCAATATATTATGAAGTATCAGAAGCAACAAAGGTATATGTGTATTTATACAATGATGAAACACCTTATGAAGCACACATAATTGGTACAGACAAACAAACAGATTTAGCTGTTATAAAAATTGAAAAAGATGGTATAACTGCTGCTGAACTTGGTGACTCTAATTCTATTAAAATAGGTGAATTTACCATGGCAATTGGTAATCCTTTAGGCATGCAAAGCAGTGTTACTTCTGGAATAATAAGTGCAATGAATAGAACTGTAAATGGTGAAGATGGAAATACTTATACACTAATTCAAACAGATGCAGCAATTAATTCTGGTAATAGTGGTGGTGCTTTAATTAATTCTGAAGGAAAAGTAATTGGCATAAATACTTTAAAATTATCTGGTAATGGAATTGAAGGAATGGGATTTGCAATTCCAATTAATGATACAATAGATATATATAAACAATTAATTGAAAATGGAAAAGTTTTAAGACCTTATATTGGCATAACAGGAATAGATTTAGACCAAAAAAATGCTACTAATTATAATTTACCTGCTGGCATTTATATTAAACAAATTCAATCTAATAGCCCTGCTTCTTCTGCAAACATAAAAGCAGGTGATGTTATTACAGCTATTGACAACACTCAAGTTACAACCATGAATGAGTTGAATAAACTTAAAGAAGAAAAAAATATTGGTGATAAAATTACATTAGATATATATAGAAATGGCGAAACTTTAAAAATTGATATAACTTTGGCTGAACAACCATAATTTTGTTTTGCAATTTTTCGCTTGGAACAATTTTTGCTCCAAGCGATTTTTTGCAAAAAAGTTTGCTCGTGAGATTTTTTCTCCGAGCAAAAAGTTTCAAAAAAAGTTTTTAAAATATTATTAAATCCATGTCGCTAGTATAGTTATTGTTTCCATATGCATATATTAAATATAAATAATTTTTTTCTCCTAAAAAGAAATTTGTTGTATTTTCTATTTTATATATATCGGCTTCTTCATCCCTTATATAAACATTATATCCCTGTTGATGAATACTTTTCATTTGGCTATTTACACTTTTTATTTCACTTGAAATCTTACTTTCGACTTCTTCTTTGTTTAAGTTTTTGTAATTTAAAATTTCTTCTATATTTAATAATTTATTATTTTGCAAATCATAGTTATATGTTTGAATCATTATTCTTTGTGGATTTGATCCATTTTTATAATTACATTTTATTATTAATGAAAGTATGTTTTCATTAACATATGCTACATAGTCCAAATTATATGTTGTATGTACTGTTGCATTATTTATTATATCAATAATTTTTCGTGCAAATGTGTCAAATATTTCTTTATTTATTTTTGCAGTTACTTCATTTTCTATTTTAAATAATGGTACTTTTGCGTCAATATTATATTTCCCACTATTTTCTGTTTGTATGTTATATTTACAATATATTATTTCGTCATAGTCAAAACTCATATCTGCAGTTTCTTGTTTATTTATATTATTTGTAAATATATCTTTAAAACTACTTTTTAAAGCTTCATAATTCTTTTCCTCTTCTTCCTTTTTCTCTGTTATCATACTTTTATTTGTAACTTGTGCATACACACCAAAAGCAATAGCTATACTACATATTAATATTATACATGCAATCAAAATTATCATTCTATTTTGTTTGAAAAAATACTTTATTTTTAACATCTGTATCGCCTAAGCTAATAAACTTAAACTTCCTCTCTTTCTTTTTTAATTTATTTATATTATATCATACTTTTTCAATTTTAGCTTTTTATTTTTTTATTCAATTGCCTTTTTTATGTGATTTATTTTTATATCTTCATTTTTTATATAAACTTCTATTACATCTATTCGTATGAATTCATTTTCAAGATTATTTTTATAAATAAAATATTTTATTGAATTTAATAAATGTTTTAATTTAAATATTGTAATTGCTTCACTAGCTTCTCCATAAGACATATCTGTTCTTGTTTTTACTTCTATAAAAACAATTTCGTTTTTGTCTTTTGCAATTATATCTATCTCTCCTTGTTTACATTCAAAATTTCTATATAATATTTTATATCCTTTTTTTATTATATAGTTTGTTGCTATATCTTCACCCAATTTTCCTAATTCTTGATTTTGATACATCTATAACCTCACATATTCATTTCCTGGTAAGCTTTTTACATAACCTTTTATTTCCATTATTAGCAACATTTGTGTTACTGTTGCTATATCTAAATTACATTTTTTTGCAATTAAGTTTATATTTATTGGTATATGATTTAATTTATTATATATGTTTATATATTTTTCTTCTACCTGTATTACTTCTTTGTTTGAAGATATATTTAATTCTATTAATATGTCATTTGCACAAGTTACTAATTTTGCACCTTTTTGAATAAGCCTATTTGTCCCTACTCCTGTTTTTAAGTCTATATTACTTGGAATACAAAACACACTTTTTTCTTGTTCTTTTGCATATCTTGCTGTTACTGTGCTTCCACTTCTGTGTTTCGCTTCTACTACTAATATTCCTATTGATAATCCACTAATTATTCTGTTTCTATTTGGAAATTTTGATAAATCTGCTTTAATACTTGGCTCATATTCTGAAATAACACATCCATTATTTGCTATTATCTGCTCAAATAAAGCTAAATTTTCTTCTGGATATATATAGTTAAATCCTGAACCTAATACTGCAATAGTATTTCCTTTTCCTTTAAATGCCCCGTAGTGTGCTGCTGCATCTATTCCAATTGCCATTCCACTTATTATGCAAATTTCTTTTTTTGAGATTTGTTCTGCAAATTTATATGCATATTTTGCCCCATATGCAGTGCATTCTCTTGCACCTACTATTCCAATTGAATCTTTGTTTAATAATTTCTCGTTTCCTATTATATATAATTTTTTAGGATAATCTTTTATTTGCAATAGTTTTTGGGGATATTGTTCATCTGTACTTTTTATTATTTTGATTTCTTTCATTTTTCTCCTAATTCTTCCAATATTTTTTATCTAAACTTCTATATTGTATTGCTTCAGCAATATGATTTTTAGTTATTTCTTCACTATTTTCTAAATCTGCAATTGTTCTTGCTACTTTTAAAATTCTACCATATGCTCTAGCTGTTAAACCGAGTCTCTCAAATGCATTTTGTAATATTTGTTTTGATTCTTTATCTAATTTACAATATTTATTTACTAATTTAGGAGTAAGCTCTGCATTAGAATATATCCCATTTTCTTTATATCTTTGTTGTTGTATTTTTCTAGCTATATTTACCCTTTCTTTTATTATTTTAGAATTTTCTATTTTCTCTTCATCTTCTAATTTTTGATATTTTACGGGTGCTACTTCTATTTGAATATCTATTCTATCTAAAAGTGGTCCACTTATTTTACCCATGTATTTTTCAATTGTTTTTGAGGAACATGTGCATTCTTTTTCTTTTGAACCAAAAAATCCACATGGACATGGATTCATTGATGCTACAAACATAAAATTGCATGGATATGTGAGTGATGCATTTACTCTACTAATACTTATTGTTCCATCTTCTAATGGTCCTCTTAAAACTTCTAATGTGTTTTTATTAAATTCTGGTAATTCGTCTAAAAATAAAACTCCATTATGTGCAAGACTTATTTCTCCTGGCTTTGGAATTTTTCCTCCTCCGAACTAAAGAACTACTGGAAATTGTATGATGTGGAGCTCTAAATGGTCTTTTTATAATTAATGGTGTGTTTTTTGATAAAATTCCTGCTACACTATGTATTTTTGTTGTTTCTAATGCTTCTTCAAATGTTAAGTCTGGTAAAATAGATGGAATTCTTCTTGCCATCATTGTTTTTCCGTGAACCTGGGCTTCCAATTAATAAACAGTTATGCCCTCCTGCTGCTGCAATTTCTAATGCTCTTTTTATATTTTCTTGTCCTTTTACTTCACTAAAATCTAATATGCTTTTATTGTTTGAGCTAAATAATTCTTCTATATTAACTTGTATTTGTTCAATTTGAGCACAATTATTTAAAAATTCAACTACTTGTTTTAAACTGCTTGCTCCATATATTTTTACTCCACTTACAACACCAGCCTCTTTTGCATTTTGTATAGGTACTATTATTTCTTTTATTCCTAATTTTTTTGCTTCTATACACATTGGTAATATTCCATTTACTTTGTTTAATTTACCATCTAATGATAATTCTCCTATAAATGCTACATCTTGTGGTATCTCTTTTAGAATAACTTTTGTACATACTAATACTCCTATTGCTATTGGCAAATCAAAAAACGAACCTTCCTTTTTTGTGTCTGCTGGTGCAAGATTTACAATTATTTTTCTACTTTGTAATTCAAATCCTGAATTTTTTATGGCTGTTCTTACTCTTTCTTTTGCTTCTTTCACACTTGTGTCTGGAAGCCCTACTATATCACAGCCTGGAAGGCCTCCAGATACATCAACTTGCACAGAAATAAGATAGCCATCTAAACCTAATAATGACATGCTTTTTACTATTGATAACATTTTTACCTCTTTTTTATGGAAATTTTTTAGATTAAAATTTATTTGAATTAAATTATATAATTATATTAATATATTTTCCATTTTTTGTCAATACGTTTTTTTTTAGTTTTTATTGACTATCTTTAAAAAATATGTTATTATATTATTCGTTCAAGTAATGAGGACCGGTAGCTCAGTTGGATAGAGCAACGCCCTTCTAAGGCGTGGGTCGGACGTTCGAATCGTCTCCGGTTCACCAAAACCTTTTGTATTTTTATTACAAAAGGTTTTTTTTTAATGTATTTGGTAATACTATAACTGGTGATTAAATATGAGTTCTTATTGGGTAGAAACTACTAAACAAACAAATTATCCAAGGCTTTCTCAAAATATTACTACTGATGTTTTGATTATTGGTGGAGGTATTACTGGTATTTTAACTGCATACATGCTTTCTGAATCTGGCTTAAATGTATCAATTGTTGAAGCTGATAGAATTGCTATGGGTGTTACTGCAAATACTACTGCTAAAATAACAAGTCAACATGGTCTTTTATATGATTATCTTTTAAATTCTTATAATTTTGATATTGCAAAAGGCTATTTGGATTCAAATGAAGAGGCTATTAAAACTATTGCTAATATTGTAAATAAAGAAAATATTAATTGTGACTTTTCTTATCAAGATTCATATGTATATACCTGTAATAAAGATAATGTAACTAAAATTGTTGATGAAGTTTCTGCAGTAACTTCTTTAGGTCTAAAAGCACAATATGTAACAGATTGTCCTTTGCCTTTTTCTATAGAAGCTGGTATTAAATTTCCTAAGCAAGCACAATTTCATCCTAGAAAATACTTATTGTCTTTATTACCTATTTTAGAAAAAAGAGACGTAAATATTTATGAAAATTCAAAGGTTGAAAATATAAAACATATAAAAAATAAGTATGAGGTATATACAAATTCTAATAAAATTATAGCCAAACACTTGGTTATGGCTTCTCATTATCCTATTAAAAATTTTCCTGGAATGTATTTTATAAAAATGTATCAGAACTCTTCGTATGCTATAGGAGTAGAAATTGAAAAAGAAGTTTTTGATGGTATGTATATTTCATGTGATACACCTACTACCTCTTTTAGAAATATTGTTCAAGATAATGGGAAAAAACTTTTAATTGTGGGTGGGTCTGGTCATAAAACTGGAGATACTAATGTAGATATTGAAAGCAGTTATATTAATTTAGCAAATTATATAAAATCCATATATCCAAAAGCAAATGTAAAATATAAATGGATGACAGAAGACTGTGTAACTTTAGATAAAATTCCATACATTGGAGAATTTTCTAGTTTTCTTCCTAACATGTATGTTGCAACAGGATATAAAAAATGGGGAATGACCTCTTCTCATGTAGCTGCTAAAATTATTTCTGATAAAATTTTAGCAAAACATAATTCTTATGAAAATATATATACTGCAACTCGATTAAAACCTATTAAAAATAGTAAAGAGTTTGGAAATATGCTGAAACAATCAACTTATTCTTTAGCAATTAATAAAATGTCTGCTCCAATAATTTCATATGATAAATTAGATAATGATTCTGGTGGAGTTGTTGACTATAAAGGCGAAAAGTTAGGAATATACAAAGATAAATCTGGAAAATTATTTGCTGTAATCCCTTATTGTAAACATTTAGGATGTGAACTTTCTTGGAACAATTTAGAAAAGACTTGGGATTGCCCATGCCACGGCTCTAGATATGACTATATGGGCAAAATTATAACTGAACCTACCACTGAAAGCTTGGATATAGTAGATATTTCAGATATTTAAATTTATAATTGCATATTGACAATTTAATATTAAAAAGTGACATAGTTTTTGAATTTTTCTACATCACTTTTTAAATTATTTTTTAAAATTTACACACTATTCTTGACAAACCTGTAATCAGCGCCATAAAAGTGTTTTTCCCTCAGCCGCCGTGTGACACTAGTCCACACGGCGTTTTTTACTCTGCAGTTACTTTCGTCAATTCTAAATATGTGAAATCACCCTCGTGTACTTCCTGTACACTATAGCGGATATCAGAGCCCAGAGAAACTATCGGGCGCCCCCCATGGGTGTTGCCACTGTTGCTGTTCACATCGCCGTTATAGGCCACATAGTGCACGTTGCCAGTGTTACTGCTATACGGAGAGGCCAACCAGTACCAGCCTGTGCTACTGTAAGTGTAATCAGCTAATCCTGCGTCTGGTAATTTGTTTAATATGAATAGTCCTGGGGCTGGTTCTGCTGAATCTGAAATCGTATAATTCCATGAATTTATGTCACTTGATCCTACTGCATCGTTTATTTCTGGCAATGTTAACATTCTTACTTTATCTGCGTTTCCTGTTAAGAATAAATTTCCTCCATTTGTATTTTCTTCTACACTTGTTCCATCTTTTGTTACTGCGTTATACCATCCTATATTATATTTTCCTTCTGCTGGCGTTATTGCAGTATAATTACTTTCTGTATAAAATGGTATGCTTGCAAAGTTATTATACATTCCTGCTGATGCTTTTAAATTTGAATATGTTAAATTATTTTGATATAATGGATATTCGGTTGTTCCATCCCAATAATTTTTTAATGCTGTTCTAAAT
>JAUNSM010000034.1 GCA_030539215.1 Clostridia bacterium | reverse complement strand
AATATCCAAATGCAATAAGAAGTTGGCAAGATAACTGGGATAGTTTATCCACATTTTTCCAATACTCACAAGAGTTAAGAACAGTTATGTACACGACAAATTCAATAGAAAGTTTAAATAGTAGTTACAGGAGAGCAAACAGAAACAGAGTTGTATTTCCAACGAATATGGCACTACTAAAAACATTGTATTTAGCGACAAAAAATATAGAGAAAAAATGGACAGTTAGACAAAAAGATTGGGATATAATATTATCACAATTAAGCATAATGTATCCAGAGAGAATATAGATAATAATAACTAAGGGCTTATGAACAATAATGCCCATAAGCCCTTACAAAATTATACTATAGCTTACTTTATCAAATTTTTGTTAAGGTAAGTAAATTTTCTTATGGAAAATTTACACAAGATTTGAAAAAAATTTGACAAAGATTAGATTTAATCGTAAAATTTAGGAAATGAACTTTTAAATCTAAAATTTTAGTTGTTATCAATCGGAAGGAAATCCGATTTACACAACATTTTCGATAGTCCCGCAAGTTTGCAATAAATGCTCGTAATTATACAATATCAGATTCAGAAGAACCAGCTCCAGGACTATTCAAATTAAATCAATTAAAAACCATAACAGGATTAAGCGTGTACGACTACGGTAGCACATGCTACTACTGGTTGACCTCTCCGTATAGCGATAACGCTTACAGCGTGTACCGTGTGGACTATAGCGGCAGTGTGGGCTACAGCACCAGCGGCACCGATGGAGGGCGTCCGGTAGTTTCTCTGGGCTCTGATATTCACTATAATGTAAAGCAAAAGTCAGACAATGGATTTAATTATTTAGAATTATCAGTACCTACAGAGTAAAAAAACGCCGTGTGGACTCTAAGTCACGCGGCGAATGAGGGAGAAGCACTTTTATGGCGATGATTACAATGAAAAAGATTCATATATTTATTTTCATACAAATTATTGCAAATACAATAAAAATATGATAGAATAGCAATGTTAAAAAATAGCATTGCTATTTTTCCTTACTCACATATTGTAATGTGGGTTATAATCCAAAAGGAGGTGAAGAAATAATGAATAAATACGAAAGTGTTATCATTATTAATCCAAATTTAGAGGAGGAAGCTATTAAAGGTTTAATAGAAAAATTCTCAAATTTAATTAATACTGATGGTAAAGTTAATTCAGTTGAAGAAGTTGGCAAAAAGAAATTAGCTTACGAAATTAAAAAGAACAAAGAGGGATATTATATAATATTCAAATTTGAAGCTAAACCAACATTAATTACTGAATTAGAAAGAATATACAAAATTACTGATGAAGTAATAAAATTTATTGTTATTAAAGAGGAGGAGTAATTATGAATAAAGTAGTTTTAATGGGACGACTAACAAAAGATCCTGAGGTAAGATATACTCAAACAAATAACACATTAGTAGCATCTTTTTCATTAGCAGTAAATAGAAGATTTGTAAGACAAGGAGAAGAAAGACAAGCAGATTTTATAAATATAGTTGCTTGGAGTAAAACAGGTGAATTCTGTAGCAAATATTTTAAAAAAGGACAACAAGTTGGAGTAATAGGTAGAATTCAAACAAGAAATTGGGATGACGAACAAGGACAAAAACATTATATAACAGAAGTTGTAGCAGAAGAAGCTTATTTTGCAGATAGTAAAAAAGATGGAAATACATCATCAAATTTTGAAAATACATTTGGAAACTCTGTATCAGCAAATTCAGAATTTTCAGCAACTTCAGATGATGAGTTGCCATTCTAGAAGATTACTAAAAAGACATTGTTGAAAGGGGGAGAAAAAATGGCAGATAAAAAACAAAATTCAAGAAATAATAAAAGAAAAAATGGCAGTGATGATGATTTCAATCCAAAATTTAGAAAAATAAGAAAAAAAGTATGTGTAATGTGTAGTAATAAAGATTTTGTGTTGGATTATAAAAATCCTGAACAATTAAAAAAATTTATAAATGAAAAAGGTAAAATATTACCTAGAAGAGCAACAGGTGCTTGCGCAAAACATCAAAGAGATATTACACAAACTATAAAAAGAGCTAGACATATAGCTATATTACCATATACACAAAACTAATGTTTTAAAGAGCAGATTTTATTCTGTTCTTTTTTTAATTAATTAATATAAAAATGTAGAAATAAAAAATATTATATTGTAAAATATGTATATATAAAAAGGTAGGAGTGATATTTTGAAAATTATTGATATTACAGAATTAGAAAAAATAGCAAAACAAGTTAGAATTGGAATTATAGAAGGAGTATATAATGCTAAATCTGGGCATCCCGGAGGTTCCTTATCTTGTGCAGATATACTAACAGTACTTTATTTTAATCAAATGAATATACATGCAAAAACTCCTAAATCTCCATCAAGAGATAGACTTGTTTTATCTAAAGGACATGTTGCACCAGCGTTATATAGTGTACTTGCAGAAAGAGGTTTTTTTGATAAAAGTAATTTACAAACTTTAAGACATATTGATAGTATTTTACAAGGACATCCAGATATGAATAAAACACCTGGAATTGATATGTCTACAGGTTCTCTTCGGACAAGGTTTATCTATTACAAATGGAATGGCAATGGCATCAAAATTAAATCATGATGGAATTAGAGTTTACTGTATATGTGGAGATGGAGAATTACAAGAAGGGCAAATATGGGAGGCAGCAATGACATCAAGCCACTACAAATTAGATAATTTATGCTTAATAATAGATAATAATAATCTTCAAATAGATGGAAAAGTAAGCGAGGTAAAAAATATATATCCATTAGAAGAAAAATTTAAAAGCTTTGGTTTTGAAGTAATTAATATTGATGGTCATAACATGAAACAAATAATACAAGCATTTGAAAAAGCAAAAACAATAAAACAAAGACCAACAGTGATAATTGCAAAGACAATAAAAGGAAAAGGTGTTTCATTTATGGAGAATATTGCAGATTGGCATGGAAAAGCACCAAAAGAAGAAGAATATAAAATAGCTATAGGAGAGTTGAAAAATATTTAGAAAGAGAGAAAATGTAATTATGATTGACTTACATATTCATACTAACAATTCAGATGGCTCAGAGGATGTAATAGAAATATTAAAAAAAGCAGAAGAAAAAAAACTATCATATATAGCAATAACAGACCATGAAAGTTGTAATGCATATTTTCAATTAAAAAAGATAGATGTAAAAAAATATTATTCTGGCAAAATAATATATGGGGTAGAGCTTAAAAATTATTATAAAGATAGAGTAATAGATATATTAGCATATAATATAGATATAAATAAATTTGATAATTATTTAAAAAAAGAATATAAAGAAAAAACACATGGAATGTTAGAAACAAAAAATTTAAGACACTTTTACAAACAAGCAAAAAATTATGGCTTAATTTTAAATTCAATTGATGAGATAAAATGGGATGCAGATAAAGATTGGGGAAGTGTAGTATTTTATAATGAATTAAAAAAACATCCAGAAAATGAAGCTAAAGTACCGAAAGATTTGTGGGAAGACTTTAGTAACTTTAAAAAAGATTATATATATAATAGAAAAAACATGTTTTTTTTAGACAAAAAAGATGATTATCCTTCACCAAAACAAACAGTAAAACAAATACATTTAGCAGGTGGTGTAGCATTTTTAGCACATGTTTATGAATATAAATGGGTAGAGAATAAAATAGAATATATTAAACAATTAATAAAAGATAGTAATTTAGACGGAATAGAATGTTATTATAGTAATTTTACTGAAAATCAAACTAAAGGTTTAATTGACTTTTGTATAAAAAACAATTTACATATAAGTGGAGGAACAGATTTTCACGGTACAAAAAGACCATCAGTTGATTTAGGAGTAGGAAGAGGTAATTTAAACATACCAGAAAATATTTTATATAATTGGTATAAATAATAAATATGGGAGGAAAACAAAATGGATTATGAAAATACTAAAGCAACAAGACAAAGCTATGGAGAAAAATTAGCAGAGCTAGGAGAAAAAAATGAAAAAATTGTAGCATTAGATGCTGACCTTTCAGCTGCAACTAAAACTTCAATATTTGCAAAAAAATTCCCCAAAAGATTTTTTGATATGGGGATTTCGGAACAAGATATGATGAGTACAGCAGCAGGTTTAGCAACATTTGATAAAATTCCTTTTGTTAGTACATTTGCTATGTTTGCTTGTCGGAAGGGCATATGACCAAATAAGAAATAGTATAGCACATCCAAAATTAAATGTAAAAATATGTGCAAGTCATAGTGGAATTACAGTAGGAGAAGATGGAGCAACACATCAAATGCTAGAGGATTTTGGCTTAATGAGGGGAATTCCCAATATGACAGTTATGTGTACATCAGACGATATTCAAACAAAATGGGCAGTAGAACAAATTGCAAAATTTAATGGTCCAGTATATCTTAGATTATGTAGATTAGCAACACCTTTAATATATAACGAAAACCAGAAATTTGAATTAGGGAAAGGTATTCAAATCGGAGAAGGAACAGATGCAACTATATTTGCAACAGGAGTTACAGTTTCAGAAGCCATAAAAGCACAAGAAGAATTATCAAAAAGGGGAATTAATGTAAGAGTGGTAGATATTCATACAATAAAACCAATAGATGAAGAATTAATTATAAAATGTGCAAAAGAAACAAAAAAATTGATATCAATAGAAGACCATAGCATAATTGGTGGATTGCGGAACCACTATATCAGAAGTTTTAACAGAAAAATATCCTGCAAAACTTGTAAGAATAGGCATAAAAGATAGATTTGGAATATCAGCATCTGCAAAAGAATTGTTAAAATATTTTGGACTAACTGCAGAAAATATTGTTTCAATTGTTTTAGCAGAAAAGTGATGTTGTTTTAAGATAAACAATAATAAAAGGATTAATATTACAATAAAAAGACATTTTTTGAAAAATGTCTTTTTTTATTGATTTTTTAAGCTAATATTATTATAATATAAATGTATATTTAAATAAAAAGAGGTCAAAAAATGATAGAATTTAAAAACGTATATAAAACATACACCACGGGTACAGAAGCTGTAAATAATGCAAACTTTAAAATAGAAAAAGGAGAGTTCTCATTTATAGTAGGAGCATCAGGTTCGCGGAAAATCAACTCTTATAAAATTAATATTAAAAGAAGAAGAACCAACATCTGGTAATATAATAATAAATGGTAAAGATACTACCTTTTTAAAACCTAAAAGAATACCATATTTAAGAAGAAGTATGGGAGTGGTATTTCAAGACTTTAGATTATTATCAGATAAAACAATTTACGAAAATGTAGCATTTGCAATGAATATTGTAAAAGCTACACCAAAGCATATAAGAAGGCAAGTACCAATGGTATTGTCTTTAGTTGGATTAAGTGGTAAAGCAAAAGTATATCCAGATGAACTATCAGGAGGAGAACAACAAAGAGTAGCACTTGCACGTGCATTAGTTAATAATCCTGCAATGATAATAGCAGATGAGCCTACAGGAAACTTGGATCCAGAAACTGCTTGGGATATTATGAATTTATTAAATGAAATTAATTTAAGAGGTACAACAGTAGTTATTGCAACACATGCTAAAGATATAGTAGATAAAATGAAAAAAAGAGTTATTGAAATAGAAAAAGGTTCAATAGTAAGAGATGATAGAAGAGGTGGGTATAACAAGTGAAATATAATGTAATAGGATATTTTTTATTAGAAGGTTTTAGAAATGTATTTAAAAACAAAAAATCTACATTTTCGTGTTTAGGAGTTATGTGTGCTACAATGCTTATATTTGGGTTATTTTTTACAATTGGTAAAAACATAAATAGTGCAGTAAAAGGGTTGGAAAAAGAGCAAGGTATGCAGGTATTTATGGAATATGAAGCAACAGACGAACAAATAAAAAAATTAAGCGAGGATTTAAACAAAATTGATGGTATAAACAGTGTACAACTTGTAACAAAAGAAGAGGCATATAATACAATGAAGGAAAGACTTGGAAAAAACGAAAAAGCAATAAGAGGCTTTACTTCAGACATTTTTTCAGTGTCATACATAGTAACATTAACAGATTTATCATTAAATAATCAAGTATATGATTCAATAAATAGTTTAGAAAATGTTAGAGACATAACAAATAAAAGAGACACAATAGAAACCTTATCAAAAATAGGAAATACAATACAAATTATAACATTTGTTATTTTTGCAATATTAATATTAATTTCATTATTTATTATATCAAATACAATAAAACTTACAGTACATGCAAGAAGAAAAGAAATATCTATTATGAAATATGTTGGTGCAACAAATGGGTTTATTAGAGCTCCATTTATTATAGAAGGTATAATTATAGGATTATTGTCAGGAATAATATCAATATTAATTGTAGGAGGAGGATATAACTATTTAACTACACAATTAGTACAATCTGAAACATGGCAAAAATTATCAATAAATCTATTAGGCTTTGGAGAAATGTTTGGGCAAATAGTATTAGTATATATGTTTTTAGGAGTTGGTATAGGTATAATAGGTAGTGCAATATCAATGAAGAAATATCTGGATGTTTAAGAAGGTGATAATTTGAACAAAAAAGTAGTTTTAACAATTTTATTTATAATATTGTTTTTAACAATTTGGACTGGAATAGTAATTGCTGAAAATGTAAATGACCTTCAAGAAAGAAAAAATGAACTTCAAAACCAACTAGAAGAATCAAATGAACAAATAAATCAAATACAAATAGAGCTTACTAATAATTTACAACAATTAAATAACTTAAACGAAAAAATATATGGATATGAAGCTGAAATAGCTACATTAGAAAATAATGTGAATGATATAGAAAAACAAATATCAGAGGTAACTAAAAAATTAAACTTAATACAAGAAAACTATAATCTTCAAAAAGATATATTACAAAATAGAATAGTTGCATTATATGAATCAGGAGATATTTTATATTTAGATGTTTTATTAAGTTCTAATACACTTTCAGAATTTGTAACTAATTACTATTTAATTGGCGAAATTGCTAAACATGATAATGAGTTATTAGAAAATATAGACAGGCAAAAAACACAAATTGAAACAATAAAAGTTTCATTAGAAGAAAACAAAGAAAACTTAAAAACAATAAAGAAAAACAAAGAAAAAACAGTAATTGCATTAGAAAATTCTAAAATAATAAGAAATAGTTATATAAACAAATTAACTGAACAAGAAAAAGAAACACAAAATAAAATAGATGCATTTCAAATAGAATTAAATAATATAGAAACACAAATAGTAGCACTTACAACAGGAAGTGCTAACCCAGATTATACAGGAGGAGAACTTGCTTGGCCAGCACCAGGATATACGACAATAACATCAAATTTTGGAATGAGGTATCATCCAATATTTAAAGTAAATAGAATGCATTCTGGAACAGATATAGGAATGCCAACAGGAGCATATATTGTTGCAGCAAATGATGGTATAGTAATACAATCTATGTATACAACTGGATATGGAAACATGGTTATGATTGACCATGGAGGAGGAATATCAACTGTATATGGGCATGGTTCAGAAATTATAGCTCAAACTGGACAAACAGTTAAAAAAGGAGATATAATAATGAAGGCAGGGTCAACTGGTTGGTCTACAGGTCCACATTTACATTTTGAGATAAGAGTAAATGGAAAATGTATTGATCCTTTACCATACATAACTAAACAATCAGAGGATAGCACAAATCAAAAAACGGAGGAAAAGAATAATGAGTAAAAAAATAATATTTGTAACTATATTAATTGTATTAGTTTTGTTTACTAATATAGCAATAACATTAGCGGCAACAAAAACAGAATTGCAAAATCAACAAAGTGATTTAAATAGTAAAATTGAAAATACAAAAAACGAAATAAGTGAAGTAGAAGAACAAATGTCTACTACAATGAAACAAATACAATCTTTAACTGCACAAATTAGTGAATATGAAATACAAATAGATGATTTAGATAAACAGTTACAAGAATTAGAAAGTTCTATTGCCGAAACACAAGTAAAACTTGAAGAAGCAGAAAAAAAATATAATGAACAAGAGTCAAATCTTCAAGCAAGAATTGTTGCACAATATGAAGCAGGAGAAACTACATATTTAGATGTTTTACTAGGTGGAGGTTCTTTATGGGATATGATATCTAATTGGCAGGTAGCAAGTGATATAGCAGAAATGGATAATAGATTATTAGAACAAATAGAGGCAAATAAAATAGAAATAGAAGAAGCAAAAAAAACTTTAGAAACAAATAGGCAACAAGTTGAAACTATAAAAAATAATAAGCAATCAACAGCACAAACATTAAAGAGTTCACAAGAAACTAAAGAACAATATGTGTCACAATTATCACAAGATGAAAAAAGTCTGCAAGAAGAATTAGATCAATTTGAAGCAGATAAACAAGCTATTCAAAGTGAACTTGCAGAATTAGCAAGAAAAGAAGCAGCATCTGGGAAAAGCGGAACTATTATTACAGGAAATCCGAGTGCAAGTGGATACATATTTCCAGTAGCAGGATTATCAAAAAACAATATAAATAACAGAAATTATCCATCATATCCAGGGCATACTGGTGTTGATGTTAATATAAATGTTGTAGGTAAAAGTGTGGTGGCAGTAAAATCTGGTACTGTAGAAATATCAACAGCATTAACAAATTCAAATGGTACATATAGAAGCTATGGAGAATATGTAGTAATAAACCATCATGATGGAACAATGACACTTTATGCACATATGATAGCAGGTTCAAGAACAGTTTCAAAAGGACAATCAGTATCACAGGGACAAGTACTAGGAATAGTAGGAAGTACAGGTAGGTCAACAGGAACTCATTTACATTTTGAAGTAAGAATAAATGGTAGTGCAGTAAATCCATTACCATATTTACCTTAACAAAAAATGTCTAACTTCTAAAATGTATTAAAACAAATATAATATTTATAGAAACGTTATTTAGGAGGCAAATTATAATGAATTTTGAAAAGAAAAATAGTATCTATAAAGCAGTAATGATAATAATTGTAACAGCATTGGTAACATTTTTGACAACAACAGTTGGAATGTATAATTATTATTCAAGAACAACAAAAAACACACAATTAGATAGTAAAGTAAAACAAATTAGAGCTTATTTAGATGAATTATATTTTGGAGAGATAAAAGAAGAAGAAAAATTAATTGAATCAGCAATTAAAGGTTATATAGATGGTCTTGAAGATGAATATACAGAATATTTAACTAAAGAAGAATACGAAGAATTAATGATAAATGTAAATGGTGATTATGTAGGAATAGGAATATATATGGTACAAGATAAATCTGGAAACACAATAATATTATTACCAATAGAAGATTCACCAGCAGCAGAAGCGGGATTAAAAACAGGAGATATTATAACAAAAATAAATGGTGAAGATTGTAAAGAAATGGACTTAAGTAGTGTTTCAAACAAAGTAAAGGGAGAAGAAGGAACAACAGTTGAATTAGAGATACAAAGAGATGGAGAATTGTTAAATAAAACAATAGAAAGAAAAACAATTGAATTAAATCATGTAAAAACAGAAGTTTTAGATAATAATATTGGGTATATACAAATATTATCATTTGATAATGAATGCAAAATAGAATTTGAAGAAAAATTAAATGAATTAATGAAAAAAGAAATAAAGTCATTAATTATAGATGTAAGAGATAATGGTGGAGGAATAGTATCAGAAGCTGTTGAGATATCAGAAATGTTTGTACCAAAAGGTAAAACTATAATGATTGAAGTAAATAAAGATGGAGGAGAAAATGTAATAAAATCAAAAAAAGATGCAATTGTAAATTCAGATGTAAATATAGTAGTTCTTGCTAATGAGCATTCAGCAAGTGCTGCAGAAATTTTAATAGGTGCATTAAAAGACAATAATATTGCAAAAATAGTGGGAACAAAAACATATGGTAAAGGTGTAATGCAAGGAATAGTACCAGTATCTTTTGGAGGAGTGTTAAAATTAACAATACAAGAATTTCACACTCCAAATGGAGAAGCAATTAACAAAAAGGGAATAGAGCCAGATATTAAAGTAGAAGAAGAAAAATATTCAGATAAAGATGTACAATTAAATAAAGCAATTGAAATGTGCAGATAAAAAAGAGAAAAAACAAAGGAGGAAAAAGTAAAAATGAACAAAGAAACAAGCGGAATTACAGTTATTGCACTAATTATAACGATAATAGTAATGTTAATAATAGTAGGAGTGAACAAGGGGATGGACTTTTTGTTCACTTAATAATCATCTAGCAATAAAAAAGTCCACCAAAAGGGGTATGACCCAAACATTCCGTATTGTTTGATTTGCGGGCGAACTTAAGTATCGCCCCTACAATCACAAAAATAAATAATTACAACAAACAAATTGCAAAAATCGTAGGGTGTCGCTGTTTAACTCGCAACCAGCAAACCCAGCAACTACAACAATTACAAAATTGAAGAAAAGGAGAAAGTGCAATTTTTTGCTCCGAGCGAAACGAAAAAAAGAAGAACAAAGGACGGAACAAAAACAAGAAAATCACGGAACAAAAGACAAAAAAATCACGGAGTATACTTGACAAAAATCACGGGACAACGTAAAATGATAATAAGGAAGATAAAATTAAAAGGGAGATCATATGGAAATAAAAAATTACAGAAGAAGAATTGCGGATGATAAAATAGAACATTACTTAAAATTATTTGGAGCTATTAGTATAGAAGGGCCTAAATACTGTGGAAAAACATGGGCAGGACGTTATCATTCTAATAGTGAAGTTCTTTTACACAAAACAACGGGAGAGTTATCTAATAATGTAGAACTTGCTAAAATATCTCCAGCATTAATTTTAGAAGGAGAAAAACCAAAGCTGATTGATGAATGGCAAGAGGCTACAAATTTATGGGATGAAATAAGAGCAGATGTTGATAAAACAGGATTAAAAGGACAATATATTTTAACAGGTTCTTCTACACCGAATAGAAAAGGAATAGCACATAGTGGAGCAGGGAGATATGGGAAAATATATTTAAGAACAAAGAAAAAGGCAAAGTACCATCTGTTCTTTCCGTAATATGTGGACTTTCAAATGCAGCTTACAAAAGACCAGACGGAATATATGTTGTACCAATTACAGCACTAAAACCTTAAAGAGAGTAAAAAAATCTTGAAAACAAATAGGATGCTAGATTTTTAGCGTCCTATTTGTTTTCAAGAATTTTTTTTGCTCTTTCAATATCTGCATCAGTTGCAGGTCTAATATTTTTTAAAGGATATTCAAATCCAAGGCTTTCCCATTTGAATTTACCAAGTTCATGATATGCATTAAATTCTACTTTTTTAACAGTTTTTAATGAGGAAATAAAGTCTTTTAGTTTTAGTAAGTCTTTTTTATCATCTGTAATTCCTGGTATTAATACTTGCCTTATCCAAATAGGAATATTATTATCACTTAAATATTTGGCAAATTCTAATTCTAATTTATTAGAAAAACCTACTAAATTTTTACACTTTTCATCATCAATGTGTTTAATATCTAATAAAACTAAATCTGTTAAAGAAAGTAATTTTTTTATATTATCTGTTAATTCAAACATTCCGAGAAGTATCAATTGCTGTATGATATTCAAGTTTTTTTAATTCTTCAAATAAATTGATTAAAAAATCAACTTGTAGTAGCGGTTCTCCACCTGTTACAGTAATTCCGCCATTAGAAAATTTAATATAGTTTTTACATTTATTAATACTATCTAATAATTCATGTGTAGTCATCGAAATACCAGAATGAGTATCCCAAGTGTCTCTGTTGTGGCAATATTTGCATTTTAAACAGCAACCCTGCATAAAAATTACAAATCTAATTCCTGGACCATCAACAGTACCAAATGTTTCAATAGAATGTATTTTTCCTTTTATTTCTTCCATACAATTCACCTTACATTTATTATATCACAAATTTATATAGATTCGTGAATTGTTCTATTAATTACATCTAATTGTTGTTCTCTTGTTAATTTTACAAAATTTACAGCATATCCTGAAACTCTTATTGTAAGTTGAGGATATTTTTCAGGATGCTCCATGGCATCTTGTAATAATTCTCTATCAAAAACATTTACATTTATATGATGACTATTTTGTATAAAATATCCGTCAAGTAATGAAATTAAATTATTTACTTTAGAGGTATCATCCTTGCCTAATGTTTTTGGAGTAATAGAAAATGTAAATGAAATACCATCTTCAGAATGTGAGTATGGAAGCTTTGAAATAGTATTTAATACTGCAATAGCCCCATGAGAATCTCTTCCATGTAGAGGATTTGCACCTGGGCCAAAAGGCTCTCCAGATTTTCTTCCATCAGGTGTAGTACCTGTACTTTTTCCATAAACTACATTTGATGTAATTGTAAGAATAGACATAGTAGGTTTTGCATTACGATATGTTCTTTGCTTTTTAATTTTATTCATAAATTTTTTAACAATATCTACAGCAATTTGATCAACTCTATCATCATCATTACCATATTTAGGAAAGTCTCCTTCAATTTTATAATCTATAGCTAAACCAGTATCATCTCTAATAACTTTAACTTTAGCGTATTTTATTGCAGATAAAGAGTCTGCTACAACAGATAAACCTGCTATTCCACAAGCCATAGTTCTAAAAACATCTTTATCATGAAGTGCCATTTCTAATTTTTCATAAGAATATTTATCATGCATAAAATGAATAATATTTAATGCATTAATATATACTCTTGCTACCCAATCCATCATATTATCAAATTTTGCCATAACTTCATCATAATCTAAATATTCAGAAGTAATTGGTTGAAATTCAGGAGTTATCTGTTTACCAGAAAGTTCATCTCTACCACCATTTATAGCATATAATAAAGATTTGGCCAAGTTACATCTTGCACCAAAAAATTGCATTTGTTTACCTGTTCTCATTGCAGAAACACAACAAGCAATTGAATAATCATCTCCCCAATATTCTCTCATTAAATCGTCATTTTCATATTGTATAGAACTGGTTTTAATAGATAATTTAGTACAAAATTCTTTAAATTTTCTTGGTAATTGCAAAGACCAAAGCACTGTCATATTAGGCTCTGGAGCTGGCCCTAAATTTACTAGAGTATGAAGCATTCTAAATGAATTTTTAGTAACTAAAGTTCTTCCATCAATACCCATTCCACCAATACTTTCAGTTACCCAAATTGGGTCTCCACTAAATAATTCATTGTATTCAGGTGTTCTTAAAAATCTAATTAATCTTAATTTCATAACAAAATGATCCATTAATTCTTGGACTTTTTCCTCAGTAATAGAACCATTTTTTAAATCTCTTTCAAAATATATATCTAAAAATGTAGAGGTTCTGCCTAAACTCATTGCAGCACCATTTTGTTCTTTAGTAGAACCTAAATATCCAAAATATACCCATTGAACTGCTTCTTTTGAATTAGATGCAGGTCTTGAGATATCAAAACCATATTTAGATGCCATAACTTTAAGTTCACTTAAAGCAGAAATTTGGTCAAAAGTTTCTTCTCTTGAACGAATTGTCTCTTCTAATATAGTAGGAACTTCATATGATTGTAATTGTTTTTTCTTTTCTGATATTAAGGCATCAATACCATATAAAGCAATTCTTCTATAATCTCCTATAATTCTTCCACGACCATATCCATCAGGTAAACCTGTAATAATATGTGAACTTCTAGCAGCTCTTATTTCAGGTGTATATGCTGTAAAAACACCATCATTATGAGTTCTTCTATAATCATGGAATATTCTTTCTATTTCTGGAGATACTTTTACATTAGCAGCTTCACATGATTTTTCCACTATTCTAATACCACCATTTGGCATAATTGCTCTTTTAAGTGGGCTATCAGTTTGAAGTCCAACTATTTTTTCTAATGATTTATCAATGTATCCAGCACTATGACTAGATATTGTAGATACAGTATCAGCATCTACTGCTAAAATTCCTCCATTTTGTCTTTCCTTTTCGTAAAGTTTTAGCACTTTATTCCATAATTTTTTTGTTTTTTCTGTAGAATCTACAAGAAAGCTTTCGTCTCCTTCATAAGGAATATAATTAGTTTGAATAAAATCCCTTACATTTATTTCTTGCTTCCATTCTTTACCTTTAAAATTTTTCCATTCCTCAAAATTCATTAATTAAACACTCCCTTAATACTTATATAAATATAATATTACCATAAAAAAACAAAACTTTCAATGGGGCAGGGAAATAAATGCCAAAACTATTGACATTATTTTCATAAAATGATAGAATATTACGCGTTAGTGTTTAAACAAGATTAGCACTTTTGTAATATATAAATAGGAGGTGAAATAATTTGCCAACAATCAACCAATTAGTAAGAAAAGGTAGAAAAACTACAACATCTAAAGCTAAAGCTCCTGCTCTTTTAAAAGGATTTAACTCAAAAGCAAATAGACAAACAAATCATAGAGCACCACAAAAAAGAGGAGTATGTACAGTAGTTAAAACAGTAACACCTAAAAAACCAAACTCAGCATTAAGAAAAGTTGCAAGAGTTAGACTATCAAATGGTTATGAAGTAACTTCATACATTCCAGGCATAGGTCATAACTTACAAGAACATAGTGTTGTATTAATTAGAGGTGGAAGAGTAAAAGACATTCCAGGTGTTAGATACCACATTATAAGAGGTACATTAGATACAGCAGGTGTTAAAGATAGAATGCAGGCTAGATCTAAATATGGGGCTAAAAAGCCAAAAGCTTAAAAAATTAAATTAGTGCTAATAAAGAGAGATATATAGTTAGAAGTTAGATGTTAGAAATTAGACTTTAGAAGTTAGAGATTTTGATTATAACATTAGCTAATAAGAAAATATAAATTTATAAGCATTATACGGAAAAGCGAAAATCTTTTCAGAGTAACTTTAATACTTTTTTAAGTATTATAAAAAATTAAGAAGTAAGTAATTATGAATTAAAAAAGTTAGAACAAAATTCTAACATCTAATATCTAATTTCTAACTTCTAGCAAGTAAAGGAGTGAAGAATAGTGCCAAGAAGAGGATATATAGCAAAAAGAGAAGTTTTACCAGATCCAATATATAATAGTAAAGTTGTAACAAAATTAATAAATAATATTATGTTAGATGGTAAAAAAACAGTTGCACAGAAAATAGTATATGATGCATTTGATATTATAAAACAAAAAGAGGAAAAAGACGCATTAGAAGTTTTTGAAGCAGCATTAAACAATATAATGCCAGTTCTTGAAGTAAAAGCAAGAAGAGTTGGTGGAGCAACATACCAAGTTCCAATTGAAATTAGAGCAGAAAGAAGACAAACATTAGCTTTAAGATGGTTAGTAAATTATGCTAGAAATAGACATGAAAAAACTATGGCTGAAAAATTAGCAAATGAAATAATAGATGCTATAAACAACACAGGTGGATCATTTAAGAAAAAAGAAGAAATGCATAGAATGGCAGAAGCTAATAAGGCTTTCGCACATTACAAATGGTAAAATTTTTATAAAAAACGTCGTATTGCGTTGTTAAACTGCATAAAAATTTTTGTGACATACTTTTTGTATAGTCTTAAAAATTTTTATTTGTTTTCCTAGTGCTACTCGTTTTTAATGAAAATTTTAAAACGTACAAATATGAAGGGAGGAAAGGAAATGGCAGGCAGAGCGTTTCCATTAGAAAAAACAAGAAATATAGGAATAATGGCTCATATTGATGCAGGAAAAACTACAACAACAGAAAGAATTCTTTTCTATACAGGTAGAACACATAAAATAGGAGAAGTACATGAAGGTGCTGCTACTATGGACTGGATGGAGCAAGAACAAGAAAGAGGTATAACAATTACTTCTGCTGCAACAACATGTCAATGGTTA
>JAUNSM010000033.1:15026-16210 GCA_030539215.1 Clostridia bacterium | reverse complement strand
TATGTGTCACTTTTTATCTTAAGGGTGTATTATTTAATTTTACCATTTGTAATATCGGAAAATCATTATCTTGACCTTATATAAGATTTTTCCGTTTTAATCATCTTGTTCTCCTGTTTCGTCATATTCAATTTCATTTTCATATTGTTCTTCTTTATTGTTTTTTGATTCTTGTTTTTTATCTTTTTTAAATAAATTGTCAATTTCTTCTTGTATAATATTTTGTTTACATATTTTTTTTCCTAAATTTTCAAACAAGTCTGGCACATAATCTAATAATCTATCTATTGTAGATGAATGATTTACTGGTAAAAGTTTTACTGATTCCTCTTGTACTATTAAAAATGCTACAGGATTTATACTCACTCCTGCTCCTGCTCCTCCACCAAAAGGCAATTTATATTTTATTAATTCTTCGTCTTTTTCTTTTTTTGTATATTCATCTATAGTTTCTTCATTAAATTCACTGCCACCTGCTGCAAACCCAAAACAAACTTTAGAAATAGGTATAATTACTATATTATTGCTTGTCTCAATTGCATCTCCTATTATAGTATTTACATCTACCATATCTTTAATACTATTCATTGCGGCAGACATAAGACCTTCTATTGGATGTTCTCTCATCATAATTTTCTCTCCTTTTTTTTAATAACATATTTAATATATTTATAATATGTACCAATTGGATATTAATTATACAGTCTACTTTTATTAAAACTTCTACTTTCTCATTATATATTGGCATTATTTTATAATTGCATTTTTCTTTACTATATTTTTCTATTTTTCTTTCTAATAACATTGATACAGCCGCTGAAATAATAGCAACACTTATTGATGTAACAATTGGGTCTAGTAAACCAACACTTACTTCTAAATTTACTTTATCTATTTTTATGTTTAAATTTCTAATATTTTCTAAATTTTCTTTTCGGTTTTCTAAAAGGATATTTCTAAATGAAGTGAATCTTTTCAAAATTTTTGTATTAATAATTTTAGATTTTTTTATTTTCTCAAACTTTTTATTATCTAATTTTATTTTTACCAATGTTATTTTATTAAAAAGCTTTATTCTAATATATGCTAAATGTTTTTCTGAATTTTTAGATGTTTTTTTATTGCTATTAAAGGAAAATTGTTTAATTTCAATTTGTAAATTTGAACAACATAATATTAAAAAT
>JAUNSM010000033.1:0-15016 GCA_030539215.1 Clostridia bacterium | reverse complement strand
ACCTTCACTGGTGATAAGATTGTTCATAGTAACATTAAAGATATTAAAAATAGAACAAATAAAATAATCCAAAAAAATATCATAAATATACTCCAAATGTATTTTAAGTATATTATTACCATTTTTTTGGATTTTATTCAAAATTTGGTTTAATTTATTTAATTAGTTTTTTCAACTGTTATATCTCCAAATGTTTTTTCTTGTTTAGCTTTTACTTTGTTTCTTCTTGTTAGTTCTAATAAACCAGTAAATGCTGTTACAGTTTCTAATTTAGTATATTTTTTATTTTTACAAAGTTTATTAAATATAAATTTAGGTTTTTTTATTAATTCCTTAAAAATATCTTTAACTTTGCTAGCAACCGTAACTGTTTCTGTTATTGCTATCTTTTGTATGTTTATTGCATTTTTGTTAATTTTAGATTTATTTTTTTCTATTAAATTTTTATATGCTTGTTCTATTATATCTTTAGAATATTTTTCTTCTAATTTTCTATTTGGAAGTTCTATTTTATCTGGTAACTTATAAAATCTCTTTGAAAACACTTCAAATTGTTGCTTCAATTTTTTTGATATTTCTTTATATTTTTTATATTCTATTATTCTATGTATTAATTCTTCTTCTGTAAGTTCTGCTTCATCTTCTATTTGTTTTGGTAGTAAACTTTTTGATTTAATATATAAAAGAGTTGATGCCATTAAAACAAATTCACTTGTAATATCTAAATTCAATTCTTTCATTGCATTTATATATTCTATATATTGGTTTGTTATTTGTGTTATATTTACTTGGTTTATATCCATTTTGTTTTTATCCACTAAATGACATAATAAATCAAGTGGTCCTTCAAAATTATTTAATTTTATTGCATATTTATTTGTCTCTAATGTCAAAATGTTGCTCATTTATTACTCCTCTTTATTTTGAATTGCTATTTTTAAGCTTTCTTCCATATATCCCTTTTTCTTTAAATAGTTTACTATATCCTCGTTATTCATGTTGCTTTCTTTTTTGTTTAATATGTTAGTAGCAGATTTTATTTCATATTGCAATAATTCCTCTTTGTTGCTATATATAAAGTTGTTTATAATACTTTTTTTTATTCCTTTAGAAATTAACTTATATTCTATTTCTTTTATAGACAAGCTTTTTAAATTCATATATTCATCTACCGTTTTTTTTACATATTGTTCATCATTTATGTAATTACAATTTTTTAATTCTTGTATTACATTATCTAGTAATTCTCCGGTATCTGGTTTAAATTTTTGTCTAATTTCTTGTTCAGTTCTTTTTTTAAATAATATGTATTTTAATACTTTTGTTTTAAGTTTGTCAAATTCTTCAATATATTCCATAGAGTTTCCTCCATTATCCTTTATTCTTCTGTTTCTTGGTCTTCTTCTGTTATCTCTTCGGTATCACCTAAACTTTTTTCAAATGCTTTTTCAAAATTATCTCTTACCTTTTTTTCTACTTCTTCCATTATTTTAGGATTATCTTTTAGATATTTTTTTGCATTTTCTCTTCCTTGTCCTATTTTTTCTCCATTATAGCTAAACCACGATCCACTTTTTTCTATTATGTCTATATTTACTGCCATATCTAATATATTTCCTTCTTTTGATATACCTTTTCCATATACAATGTCAATTTCAGCTTCTCTAAATGGTGGTGCTACTTTGTTTTTTATTACTTTTACTCTTGCTCTATTTCCTATAATTTCCCCATCTTGTTTAATATTCTCAATTTTTCTAATATCTAACCTTACAGATGCATAAAATTTTAATGCTCTTCCTCCTGTTGTAGTTTCAGGATTACCAAACATAATTCCTATTTTTTCTCTTAATTGATTTATAAATATTATAACTGTTTTTGATTTGTTAATTGCTCCTGCAAGTTTTCTTAATGCTTGTGACATAAGTCTGGCTTGAAGTCCCATATGTGAATCTCCCATATCCCCATCAATTTCTACTTTTGGTACTAATGCTGCAACCGAATCTACTACTATAACATCTAATGCTCCACTTCTTACTAGGCTTTCTGTAATTTCTAATGCTTGTTCTCCTGTATCTGGTTGTGATACTATTAAATTATCTATATCTACTCCTAAATGTTTTGCATATACTGGATCTAAAGCATGTTCAGCATCTATAAATGCTGCTTCTCCATTCATTTTTTGTGCTTCTGCTATTATATGAAGTGCCAATGTAGTTTTTCCTGAAGATTCTGGTCCAAATATTTCTATTATTCTTCCTCTAGGAACTCCGCCTATACCAAGTGCAATATCTAATCCTAATGCTCCTGTAGGAATAGCTTCTACATTCATTGCTTTGTATTCACCAAGTTTCATTACTGAACCCTTTCCAAATTGCTTTTCAATTTGTCCTAATGCTATTTCTAATGCTTTTTTCTTTTCTGAATTTTCACTACTCATTTTTTATTCCTCCTAAATTTATTTTTATTTTTTCAAACGTCTGTTTGCTTAATATTATATATGATTATTTTTTTTTGTCAAGTGTTTTTTTAATTTTATTTATTTAATTTTATTTTCACTTTTATACCAATTATCAATATTATAATATAAATTATACCAATTATGTGATAAATCTCCTTTTAAATCAACATTTGTTAGTACAAAAATAGAATTAAAGTATAAAGATATAAATGGCACTTCTTCTTTATATATTTGTTGCATTATTAAATATTTTTCTTTTAAAATTTCTTTATCTTCTATATTATTTGTTTCTTTTAATATTGACATTATTTCTTTGCTATAAAAATTGGAAATGTTATTTTCTCCAAAATATGTTTCTAAATTTGGACTGTTTGAAATAATACCTCCTGTTAAAATCATATCATAGTTTTTATTTTTTATATAGTTATTATATCTGTTATTGTCTACTTTTACAATATTTATAATTACTCCTATTTCATTAAGCTGCTTTTTAATTTTTTCTCCTACAATCATTCTGTTTTCATTTTCTTGATTTACTATTAAATCTAATGCTAATATGTTGTTTTCTTTTTTCCAAACATTATTTTCATATAACCATCCATCTTCTATCAAAATACTTTTTGATTTATTAATATTATACTCAAATATATCTTCTACTTTAAAAAGGTAACTTCCATAATCTAATGGAAAATCACAAATATTATATTTGTTCTTATAAATCTCGTAATTTATATTTTGCCTATCAATTGCATAGCTAATAGCTTTCCTTACTTTTTTATCGGAAAGTATCTTTCTTTTGTTGTTTAGTACTAAATACTCAAAATTTCTATTAATAGAATTATTAACATTATATCCCATTTTGCCAATATATTCTTCATATTTTATATTATCTGTTATCATAAAATCTATTTCATTTTTTATTAATGCTGTATACAAATCTTTTGCTGACTTTTTTATAATTATATTGATTTTTAATATTTTTGCTTCACTTTTAAAATCCGCTTTTTCTATTTTTATTGTATCATCTTTTATTTCCATTATTTTATATTTTCCTGTACCTATTGGTACTGTGGTTTTATAATTTAATGTTTCTTCATCATAACCATGACTTGCAAGTATTGGAATACACATCATATATTCAAAAAATGGCACTTCTTCAGTAAGTATTATTTTTATTGTATAATCATCTATTTGTTTTGCTTCTTGTATATTTTTTACATTTTCTTTATAAATAGATTTTATATTATCATTCTTCAAATTTTGTATTGTAAATATTACATCTTTTGCTGTAAATTTTGTACCATCATGCCAATATATATCTTCTTTTAATTTTACTATATATGTAGTAGGATTTATTTTTGAAAATTCTTTAGCAAGGGAATTTTCTGTTTTAAAGTCATAAGTTATATTTATTAAAGAATTAAATATAAGCTTGTCTATATATTGAATATCTCTATTATAACTAAGTATCGGGTTAATTGTATCAAAATTTATAACTCCTATATTTAGTTGATTTATAATATTTACTTCCACTTCGTCATTTTCTATTTTATTATTTTGTTTTTTTTCATCTTTATATAATATATAAATACCTATTCCTATCATAAAAATTAAAATTATAAAAAATATATATTTAAATATATTAATTTTCAAAATTTGACCTCCCTGATTTTTTTATTCAATAGCATTTTTTAACGTTAAATTATTTAACAAAAAAGGGAGACTTAATTTAGCCCCCTCTATTTCTTTTACAAAATAATTATATTTATTTTCTTGATTCAATAATTAATTTCATTCCTGTTCTTTGTTCTCCTTCTACTTCAACTTCTGCAAATGCTGGTATACATATTAAGTCCACACCTGCTGGGGCTACGAACCCTCTTGCTATTGCTACAGCTTTAACTGCTTGATTTAATGCTCCTGCACCTATTGCCTGCATTTCTGCTTTGTTGCTTTCTTTTACTAGTCCTGCAATTGCTCCTGCTACTGAATTTGGGTTTGATTTTGATGAAATTTTTAAAACTTCCATTTTTTGCCTCCTAAAAATTTTTTTGTAACTCTATATTTTGTTTCATTTGTTACTACTTATTTATAATATATTTTAAAAGTATTGTCTATATTTTTTTGGTAAAAAAAGGAAGTTTCCATCGTGTAAAATATGTTTATTTCGCCAAATATTATAGTTTTATTCTAGTAATTTTTTCTGCTCGACAACTTTCGCTATTTAAAGTTAAAATACAGCCATTACAGGTAATTTCTTCATCAGTACTTACTTTATATCTTTCTGGCATTGTTGTTAAAAATCTCTTTATTGATGCTTCAATATCCATACCTATTACTGATTTTTTTGGTCCTGTCATACCTATATCTGTTATATATGCTGTTCCTTTTTCTAGTATTGTTTCATCTGCTGTTATAACATGTGTATGTGTTCCAAAAACACATGTTACTTTTCCATCTAAAAAATATCCCATAGCAATTTTTTCTGCTGTTGCTTCTGCATGAAAATCTACTATTATTATATCTGATTTATCCCTTATTTTGTTTATTATATCTTCTACTACAATAAAAGGATTTTCAGATAAAATATTCATATCTACTCTTCCTATTAAATTTATTACTGCAATCCTTTTACCTTTACATTCATATATTCCATATCCATTTCCTAATACATTTTTAGGATAATTTGCTGGCCTTAAAAGGTTTTTATTATTTATAATATTAAAAATATCTTTTTTTCCCCAAGTGTGGTTTCCCATTGTAATAATATTTACTCCTGCTGTTTGCAATTCTTTAAATATTTTTGATGTAATTCCCATTCCATCACTACTATTTTCTCCATTTGCTATTACAAAATCTATTTTCTCTTGCTGTATTGTTCTTGATAATATTTCTTTTACTTTTCTAACCCCACTAGTTCCTACTATATCTCCAATAATTAAAATTTTCAAATTAAATCTCCCTTCTAATAATATTAAATTTTATAATTTATTAATTTGATGTAGAAATTAGCATATTATTCTACAATTTTAATGAAAAGGACGGAATTTATTTCCGCCCTTTTATAATTATTTTGCATATTCAATTGCTCTTGTTTCTCTAATTACATTTACTTTTATTTGACCTGGATATTCCATTTCTGTTTCTACTTTTTCTGCAACCTCTCTTGCCATAGTAATCATTTGATTATCTGATATTTTTTCTGGTTTAACTATTAATCTTATTTCTCTTCCTGCTTGTATTGCAAATGATTTATCTACACCTTCAAATGAATCTGCTATTTCTTCTAGTTTTTCTAATCTTTTAATATATGCCTCTAAAGTCTCTCTTCTTGCTCCTGGTCTTGAAGCTGATATTGCATCCGCTGCTTGTATTAATACAGCTTCTATAGTTTTAGGTTCTACATCTCCATGGTGTGCCTGAACAGCATTAATTATTATGTCATTTTCTTTATATTTCTTTAATATATCAACACCTATTTCCACATGTGTACCTTCCATATCATGGTCTAATGCTTTTCCTATATCATGTAAAAGTCCTGCACGTCTTGCAACTTTTGGATCTAATCCTAACTCTTCTGCCATAATTCTTGCTAAATTCGATACCTCTATTGAATGATTCAAAACATTTTGTCCATAACTTGTTCTATATTTTAATTTACCAATTAGTTTTATTAAATCTGAATGTAAACCATGAACTCCCGTTTCTAAAACTGCTCGTTCTCCTTCTTGTTTAATAATATTTTCGACTTCTTCTTTTGCCTTTTCAACCATTTCTTCAATTTTAGCTGGGTGAATTCTTCCGGTCTTCTATTAATTTTTCTAATGCTATTTTTGCTACTTCTCTTCTTAATGGATCAAATCCAGATAATATAACTGCTTCTGGTGTATCATCTATAATTAAATCTATTCCTGTTAAAGTTTCTAATGTTTTAATATTTCTTCCTTCTCTTCCAATAATTCTCCCCTTCATATCGTCATTTGGCAGTGCCACAACAGATACTGTTGTTTCTGATGTATGGTCTGCTGCACACTTTGCAATAGCATATCCAATAATTTCTTTAGCACTTTTAGTTGCATTCTCTTTAGCTTTACTTTCAGCTTCTCTAATAAGTACTGCCTTTTCATCTGAAAGTTTTCTATCTAGTTGTTCTAACAACATAATTTTTGCTTCTTCTTGTGATAATCTTGAAATTTGCTCTAATTTTCTTGTTTGTTCTGTCTTAATCTCTTCTAGCTTTTTTGTTTTGTTTTCGTTTTCTTGAATTCTTCTTTCTACATCTTTTTCTTTACGTTCTAAATTTTCTGAACGTTTTTCTAAATTTTCTTCCTTTTGTATAATTCTTTTTTCTTGTAATGTAACTTCACTTCTTCTTTCTTTAATCTCTTTATCTAACTCATTTCTTGTTTTTAAAACTTCTTCTTTAGCTTTTAAAATTTCTTCTTTTTTTGCATTTTCAGCTTCTTTTTTTGCATTTTGAAGTATTCTTTCTGCTTCATTTTCTGCACCTTTGATTTTAGATTCAGCTGTTTTCTTTCTTAAATACATACCTAATGGTGTGCATACAGCTGATGAGATAAGAAAAGTAAGTACTGCTATTAATGTTCCATTCATAAATTATGCACCTCTTTCTTCTATTTAATTTTCAATGTTCAGATTAATATATAAATTCTAAATTAATTCTTTTTAGATTATATTTAACTTTCTGTACTATTCTATTTTACATTGATTATTAAAAACTGTCAAGGCGCAAACATATTTTTTATAATAACATTGGTTGTATTTGTTGATTATCTAATGCTTTCAAAATTGTGTCTAAAATATATTTTGGGTCAAACACTAATGAATGTGGTTTTGTAATTGGATTATCCTGCCTAAAAGGCACAAAATATATGTGTTTTTTATTTAATAGCCTCCCTATGTTTTCTGCACTACCGTGAAAGCCCATCATTTGTAGATATTCCTATAACTAAAGGATTTTCATTTCTTAAATGTGCTTTTGCAGCCATTAGTACAGGAGTATCTGTAATTGCATTTGTCATTTTTGCCATTGTATTTCCGAGAACATGGTGCTACAATCATTATATCTGTTAATTTTTTAGGTCCTATTGGCTCCGCTTCTTCTATTGTATGAATAATTTTTTTTCCTGTAATTGTTTCTATTTTATTTATAAAATCTTTTGCTTTTCCAAATCTAGAGTCTATATTATAACTATTAAAAGACATTATAGGCAAAACATCTGCTCCTTCTTCTATAAGTCTTGAAATTTGTGGAATTGTTTTTTTAAATGTACAAAAAGAACCTGTTAAAGCAAATCCTATCTTTTTTCCAACTAATAACATTAATTTCAAGCCTCCCCTCTTATGTTTATCCATATATTATTATATGAATTTATGTTAACAGAGGTGAGTATTTAAATTTTTTAATCTAAACAACATAATCTTCAATATTTAATTCTGGGTAACTTAAAATTGTATTTGTTCCTAAAAGATTTTTCATTGGTATATGATTTTCATTAAAAACATTTTGTCCTTTTAAAAAATATGTATATTGTAATATCTGTGTTGTTTCAGGTACATTACCTTCTATAATTGGATCATCCCATGTGCAATCAATTCCATACCATTTTTCATTTAATTTAACATAATTCCATGCATGATGTTCTGTTTTATTATTATCTGTTGCTTTTCCTTGAACTATTATTGAATTAATATTTAATTCATCCATCAAATATTTAAATGTTTTTGCATATCCTCCACAGGTAGCTTGTTTTTCTTCAAATACTCCATATATATTACTTCTATTACTCATATCTAATGTTTCATCATATTTTGTATTATTTATTATCCAATCATGTACATATAATACTTTTTGATATTCTGAATTAAAATTTTTATTTTGTATAATGTTTTTTATTTGTTGTACTGTTAAATTTACTTTAGCTGTAGCATTGTCAACATCTTGTTTCGTAGTTATACCATCTATAAAATAATTCTGTGTTTCATCATTACATTTTAAGTAAATTTTATAATTTCCTAATACATCTTTTTGGTAAAACAATACTAATTTAGACATATCTATATAAAACATATCAGGATTATCATATTCAAAAGCATTCATTGCATTTGTAAATATACCTCTTGCATTTTGTTGTTCTTCTTCCACTTCAAGAATTTTACCTAAACTGCTTGGCAAATCTATTTTTTGTGTACCTGTTCTTATAGATTCTTTTTGCTCTTCTATACTTTCATATATTAATTTTGAATATGAATCTAATTGATTATAATAAAATTTATCAATACTAATTTTTTCTTCTGTTTGTATTTGTTTAATTGGTTCTATCGCTACCTCTATTACTTCTTGTTTATCGTCTTCTTCTATATTAAATACTTCTATTTGCCCTTGTTTTTTACTTATATCTATAAATTCAATTTCTTCTTTAATATTATAATCCCAATATATATATATTAAAAAAAAGATTATTATAAATATTAATACTATTATACTAATAAATAACACAATTCCAATTGCTTTTGTATCTTTTTTCATTTTTCCTCCTCGTCATTTGATTGTATCAAAATTAATATTCCATTACTTATATTAATTGTAGCTTTGTTTTTTATTTGTTCATTACTTATTCCTATGCTTTGACCTATTTTTAATATCTTATTTGTTAATGAATATTTAAATTCTTTTAATGTTATACCTGTTACAGTTGTAGTAAGTGGTATTAAAGAAATATATTTATATGTATTATCTAAATCTAATAATGTTTTTTTGTTAATTAATGTAATTTTATTACTTTTATTTAATATTTCACATTTTATATTATTATCTAATGCTTCTTTTAATATATGAATATTAGACAATGTATGATCTATTCTACTTCCAATTGCTCCAACTATTGTTATTTCATTACTTTTTAATTGTATTGCTAATTTTAATGCCATATGTGTATCTGTATAGTCCTTTTCTGGACTTAATTTTATGATTTCTATTTTTTTATCATTTATATATTTGCCCAAAACATTTTTTTGTACAGAGTCAAAATCTCCTATTATATAATTTGGTTTTATATTACATTTATCTAATCCTTCTAGTCCTTTATCTGATGCAATTATATTATTAAATTTATTGCTTAATAATATGTTATTTAAAAACTCTATATCTATATTTCCACCTGATACAATTATGGTTTTAATCATTTTTATTCCCTCTTATTTTAGAGTTTCCATTGTTTCTTCAGCAATTTCTAACTCTTCATTTGTTGGTATTATATACATCTTTACTTTTGAATCTGGCATACTTATAATTCCTTCATATTGTTCATTGTCATTATGCGAATTATCAAATATTATTCCTAACTCTTCTAATCCTGATACGCATTTTGAAAGTATATCTGGGTTATGTTCTCCAATTCCGCCTTCAAATATTATTGCATCTACATGTCCTAATGCTGCTATATAAGCACCAATATATTTTTTAACTCTGTATGTAAACATATCTACTGCCAATTCTGCTCTTTTATTTCCATTTCTCATCAATTCTTTTAAATCTCTTATATCTCCTGTTAATTCTGAAATACCAAGTAATCCTGACTTTTTATTTAATACTGTTGTCATTTCACTAATATTTAAATTCTCTTTTTTCATAACAAATTCTAATATTGCAGGGTCTAAATTTCCTGACCTAGTTCCCATAATTAACCCCTCAAGTGGTGTTAAACCCATTGTTGTATCTATGCATTTACCCTTTTTTATTGCTGCTATACTAGCTCCATTTCCTAAATGGCAAGATATTATATTAATATCTTCTTTGTTTCTTTGCAACATTTTTGCTGCCTCTTTTGCTATATATTTATGTGATGTACCATGTGCTCCATATCTTTTAATTGCATATTTTTCATAATATTCATAAGGTATTGCATATAAAGCCGCTTTTTTTGGTATTGTAGTGTGAAATGCTGTATCAAATACCAAAACTTGTGGTATATTAGGCATTATCTTTTTACATGCATTTATTCCTTGTAAATGAGCTGGATTATGAAGTGGTGCATATTCTATTGATTTATTATATTCCTCCATAACATCATCTGTAACTAATATAGATGATGTAAATTTAGGACCCCCATGTACTATTCTATGCCCTATTGCACTAATTTCAGATAAATTCCTTATTGCTCCTGTTTTTGGATCTAATAAATATTTTACTACCTCTTCAAACGCTATTGTATGATTTGGTAAATTCAATTCTTTCTTTAACTTTTTTCCATCTTTTCCTTTATATTCTACAAATGGATTTTCAATCCCTTTTACTCCTATTCTGTCACACCTTCCTGATGCTAATACTTCTGTTTTTTCCATATCTATTAATTGATATTTTAAAGATGAACTTCCACAATTTACTACTAAAATTTTCATTCTTTCTCTCCTTTTTTATTTTTATTGTTCTTGAGCTTGAATACAAGTTATTGCAACAACTCCTACGATATCTTCGGCTTTACACCCTCTTGACAAATCATTTACAGGTTTTGCCATTCCTTGACACATAGGGCCATATGCTTCTGCTTTTGCTAACCTTTCAACTAATTTATATCCTATATTTCCAGCTTCTAATTCTGGAAATATTAATGTGTTTGCTTTTCCTGCTACTTTACTTGTTGGAGCTTTTAATTGAGCAATACTTGGAATAATAGCTGCATCTAATTGTAATTCTCCATCTATCAATAAATTTGGCTCTTTTTCTTTTGCTATTTTAGTGGCTTCTATAACTTTATCTACTTCTTCTGCTTTAGCACTTCCATATGTAGAATATGAAAGCATTGCTACCTTTGCCTCTTTTTTTAATATTTGATTAAAACTTTTTGCTGAAGAAATTGCTATTTCTGATAATTCTTCTGAATTTGGATTTTGGTTTAATCCACAATCTGCAAAAACAAAAATTCCTTCCTCTCCATATTCACAATTTGGAACAACTAATATTGAAAATGTTGAAACAATTTTTGTTCCTGGCTTTGTTTTTAAAATTTGAAGTGCTGGTCTTAAAGTATCTGCTGTTGAATGTATAGCTCCAGATACTAATCCATCTGCTTTTCCTTGTTTTACCATCATCATTCCGAAAAATACTGGTTCTAACATTAGTTCTTGTGCTTTTTCAATTGTCATTCCTTTATGTTTTCTTAATTCATAAAAAATATTCACATATTCTTTGTAATTTTCTGAATTACTTGGATTAACTATTTCAGACTTTGAAATATCAAAATTATTTTCAGTTGCTTTTTTTGTTATTTCATTTTCATCTCCAATCAATATTATTTTACAAAATTGATCTTTAGAAATTATATCTACTGCTTTAAGAATTCTTTCATCTAATGCTTCTGGTAATACAATAGTTTTAATTTTGTCTTTTGCTTTTGTTTTCATTTTGTCTATAAATAACATCAAAAATCCCTCCTATATTAAATATTATATAAAGAAATATATAAAAGTACAAGTTTTTTTTATAAATTTACTTGACCTTATCTATTATTGGCTATAAAATGTTTATATAATATTAATTTTAGGAGATACAAATGAAAGAAGAATTAAATTTTTATAGTAAAACAAATTTAAAATCTTACAACTTAAATGAATCAATGAGATATCAGTTAGGATTGCTAGATTCTTTAGATACTGTTACAAGAGTTCATTCAGAAAATGTTGCAAATTTAACTTGCCGTTTATGCGAATATCTGCACATGAATGTTTCTTTTATAATTTATTGCACAATGTGTGCTTATCTTCATGATATTGGTAAATTATTTATTCCACCCTCAATTTTGCAAAAAAATGGTCCTTTAACAAATTCAGAATATGAAATAATTAAAACACATACAACTATTGGAGCTAAAATGTGTATGGAGGATATTAAACTTCGCCAATATATTGCAGGTCCACAGTTTCATCACGAAGCTCTAAATGGAACTGGATATCCACAAAGTTTATTTAAAAATGATATTCCTATTGAAGGTCAAATTATAAGGGTCGCTGATGAATTTGATGCAATAGTAAGTAAAAGGCAATACAAAACACATATTGGTATTACAGATACTCTAAAGCTTTTAATCGAAGAAGCTCAACCTGATATTACTCCAAAATCTGTAGCATTAAAAACTATTGAAGAAAATACTAAAATAGGAAAATTAAATCCTAAAATTGTTAAAGCTTTATTTAAAGTAGTAATAGACGATATTAATTATGAAATAAGTTGTATCTTTGAATATACTAAATACCTTGATTCTCAAATACAAAGATTAGAAAAAATAAATAGCTATAATATTAAAAGAGAAACTTGTAAAAAAGATAAGAAAAAAGAATACTATCTAGCTTGTATGGAAATGTTGTTTGAAAAAGGGGAAGATTTTAGAAATTATAAATATGTATTAGAGGAATATAGAACTGCTCATTTAAAAAGGAAGGAAATAATTGATAATTTATTTGATGAAATAAAATTAATAAAAAAGTTAAGAGTTTAAAATTCTTAACTTTTTTTATGCATTAATCTTGATAAGCTCTAAACTTTTAAGTTTTGCTTTCTTGGGGACATTATGTCCTAGTGGGCAACGTCTCTAATGGGACATTTCTAAGTTTAGGTACAATTTCTTCTAAAGTTTTTATTAAATAATCTACATCTTCTTTAGTATTTTCGTCTCCAAATGTTATTCTTAATGCTCCTTGTGCCAATTTGCTTGGCAAGCCTATTGCTAAAAGAACATGTGATGGATTGCTATTTCCTGAACTACACGCTGAGCCACTTGATGCACATATTCCATTCATGTCTAAGTTTAATAATAATGCTTCTCCTTCCACATATTCAAACGAAATATTGCTATTTCCAGGTAATCTTTTTGTTTGATGTCCATTAATTTTTATATGTGGAATTTTTTGTTGTACTTGTAATACATAATAATCTCTTAATTCTTGCAATTTTTTGTTGTATTTTTCTAAATTATTATGCGAAATTTCTATTGCTTTTCCAAGTCCTACAATTCCAGCTACATTTTCTGTTCCTGCTCTCATGTTCTTTTCTTGATGTCCTCCATCTTGTAATCTATTACAATTTATTCCACTTTTTATATATAAAGCTCCTATCCCTTTTGGCCCATAAAATTTATGTGCAGATAATGATAATAAATCTATATTCATCTTTTTTACATCAATTTTTACATTTCCAATAGCTTGAACACTATCTGTATGAAATATTATATTGTGTTTTTTAGCAATTTTTCCTATTTGTTCTATTGGCTCAATTGTACCGATTTCATTATTTGCAAACATAATGCTTATTAATATTGTTTTATTTGTTATAGAATTTTCTAGGTCTTTTAGGTCTATTAAACCATCATTATCTACATTTAGATAAGTTACATTAAACCCTTCTTTTTCTAAGGTTTTGCAACTATTTAATATTGCGGGATGTTCTATTTTGCTTGTTATTATATGATTCCCTTTTTCTTTTTGTGCATATGCTATTCCTTTTATTGCAAGATTATCGCTTTCACTTCCACAGCCTGTAAAATATATTTCTTTTGAGTTGCAATTAATTGCATTAGCTACTTTTTCTCTAGCCTTTTCTATTGCTTTTTTTGCCCTTCTTCCAATACTGTACAATGATGAAGAATTTCCATATTCTATATTAAAAAATGGTAACATTTCTTTTAAGACTTCTTCTTTTACTGCTGTTGTTGCAGCATGATCAAAATATCTAATTTTTTCCATAAAATTTTTATTCCTTTCAGTTTTTTAACACATTATTTTCCTCTTTATATATTATGTGCTAATTTTTAAAATATTTTCAAAAATGAAAGAATAACAGAAAATACACCTGCAAAAATTAAACTTTTTGTTTAATCTTTACAGGTGTACATTGCAAGTGGCATGTATTTTTGACATTTTTCGAAGGCTAACTCAGCAAAATGCCTTTCTTGTTTTAAGTTTGTGACCATCTTGCTATTTTTATATTTTTGTATTTATCAAGAACATCCATATATTTTTGATATTCATCTTCCCATAATAAATTAGGCACTTTATCAAATGCATTAAATACTTTCTCCGCTTCTGATAAAAACATTAATTGTTCTTTATATGTTAATCTCTCATACTTTTTAGCAAATCTATATAACTTTTCTAATATTTGGTTTGCTTCAATAAAACTCCAAAAGTCTTTTATTTTTATTCCAGATAATTTTATTTGTGCAATTGCAAACAAAACTAATGAAAATACTATAAATATTAAAATATATATTATTAATAATATTACCACTTTTAGCACCTTCTTTTCATAAGTATTTTTTAATTATAGCATATAATACCATTTTTGGCAAATATTATCTATTTTGTTATCCTTTTTTTAGAAAAGTTGGGAAAAGTAATTATCAATATGTTGTATGATATACCATCTCTTGTCAAATCAAGTTTTTTAGCCATTTTAACCTGTGTAATATTTGAATTTTCCTTAATTAAATTTATTTTTTTTTGTTGTGTAGTGGTTTGTGTTGTTTGTTGTGTAGTTTCTTGTGT